>JAOZTN010000069.1:0-16174 GCA_029942245.1 Bacteroidales bacterium
CATCTGTTACAATAGTTGGCGGTCAATTTAATCATTTAGTTCTGGGCGGTAGAATAGAGAATTTGATGATCGAAGGTGGAGATTATAATTCTATTATTAACGAAAGCGAAAAAAATCTTTTTCAAAACATATACTGTAAAGAACTAATCCATAATTATCGTGGATTTTTGAATCTAAGAAAAGTAAATATACAAACGCTGGAAGTAACATTACATGATTATTTAACAATATTTGAAAACTCAATTATCAATACCCTTAATGTTAAATGTGTCAATACCAGTAGGATTGAAATTTCAGACACAAGAATAGGTGATATTTCACTTGAAAACTTTAATACAAGAAATAAAAAGATTATACTAAAATCAGTTCTTCCAATAGGCAGGAAAAACATTTTCAATCTTAAGAATTCTGAACTGGAGAACTGCGAGATTTTATTTACTGATTTATCCAAACATAAATTGTATTTGGATAAATCAAAAATTATTAGTGTAAAATCAAATAACTCTAAACTATTTCGTAAGATATTTGACTCTGAGAATGATAAACCAAGTAGAGACGGATACAGGCAATTCAAGGTTGCCATGATCACCCAACATGATAAAATCAATGAACTATTTTATAAATCAAGAGAGTTAAATGCTCATTTGAGTGAATTGCATTGGTGGAGGAATTTTCGAACATGGTTTGTTTTAGTTACCTCAAAAATCACGAATAATTTTGGGTTTGATTGGTTCTTCCCATTGTTATGGATAATTGGAGTTGGAACTGGTATGTATATCTGGTATTGTAACCTAGTTTGTTACCCACCAGAAACTGGCATTGGAGATTGTCTCATGTTTATGAATCCAACGCATTCGTTAGATTTCCTTGTCCCTTCGGATCAATTAACTCAGGGGGCAAAGGCAATTGATATATTTACAAGAATTCTGATAGGATTCTTTATTTATCAGTTTATATCTGCGTTTAGGAAGTTTGCGAGATGATAATTACCCAATAGTTAAAGTACGAAATCATATTATAATAAGTAACTTCAATGAATTGTCATATGGAAGACTCAAATTCAATTGAATTAGACATACTTATATTATCTGGATGTAAATTACTTGCAGAAGGTTCTGCGCAAGCAGCACAATTAGCATTTGAGAATGTCTTAAAATTTAGAGATAATCCAAGAACAATAGATATTTGTTTATTATATCTACAATCTTTAATTGCAAAGAGACATTGGTCGGTGAACGTGTTGAAGAATAATAGCGAGAAGGGGGCTGAACACATAAAGTTTGTCAGAGAAAACCTTATAGATGGGTTTGATGATAGACAACGTCAAAAATGGAATGACTTAGTTCATGAATTCAATTGGGAATTTAGGGTATATGCTAAAGATTCAGAACGACGATTAATGGATAGATTCTTTCACCCCGATGAAAAATTTAAGAAATTAGAAGACAAATATTCATTATAAAATATTTTCCACATCCTTATTATAATCCTAAGAGAAGGCAAATATCAGATCTCTACTCCACCGTAACACTTTTTGCTAAATTCCTTGGTTGATCAACGTTACAACCACGGATAACGGCCATGTGGTATGAGAGGAGCTGAAGCGGGATTGTTGCAATGAGCGGAGTTAGCAGTTCTTCTGTTTCCGGGATCTCGATCACATAATCAGCTAAATCCCTGACCACGGTATCACCCTCAGTAACGATGGCGATGATCTTTCCTTTTCGTGCCCTTACTTCCTGTATATTGGTGATCACCTTTTCGTAGGTACCTGCCCTTGGTGCAATGAAAACTACCGGCATCTCCTCGTCGATGAGGGCAATGGGTCCATGTTTCATTTCGGCAGCAGGATAGCCTTCGGCATGGATGTAGGAGATCTCTTTTAATTTAAGTGCGCCTTCCAGGGCAACCGGAAAGTTGTATCCGCGCCCAAGATAGAGGAAGTTGCGTGCATGCCGGTATTTTTCTGCGATCTCTTTTACATAAGCATCAACCTTCAGCACCTTTTCGATCTTGGCGGGTACCAGTTCCATTTCGCGTACATATTGTTTGTATTTCGATTGCGGAATATGGCCTTTCATGCTTGCGAAGCGAAGTGCCATCAGTATAAGAACGGTTACCTGGGCGGTGAAAGCTTTAGTGGATGCCACCCCGATCTCGGGTCCGGCATGAGTATATACCCCGGCATCAGTAGCACGGGCAATGGAAGAGCCAACCACATTACAAATACCAAGGATAGTAGCACCCTTAGACTTTGCAAGTTCGATGGCGGCAAGTGTATCTGCTGTTTCCCCTGATTGTGATATGGCAATGACCACATCATCTTCAGTGATCACGGGGTTCCTGTACCTGAACTCCGATGCATATTCTACCTCTACCGGGATACGTGCAATATCTTCCAGGAGGTATTCACCTACCAATCCGGCATGCCAGGAGGTTCCGCAGGCAATAATAATAATGCGGGGTGCATTAAAGATCTTTTGTTCATAGTCGCGGATCCCGCCCAGGACGACTTCCCCGTTAGGCCTGAGCCTTCCACGGAAGCTGTCGCGTACCGATCTGGGTTGCTCATATATTTCCTTGAGCATGAAGTGGTCGAAACCACCCTTTTCGATAGCACTCAGGTTAAGTTCCAGCTTTTGAATATAGGGAGTTTGTTCCCTGTTCTTAATGGTCTTGATCTTCAGGTCGCCATTCCTTTTTACGATGGCTATCTCTTCGTCGTTGAGGTATACAACGTTCTTGGTATATTCTATGATAGGCGTTGCATCGGAGGCTAGAAAGAATTCTTTCTTTCCAATACCAACTACCAGTGGTGATCCTTTACGGGCTGCATAAAGAGTGTTGGGATCAGCTTTAGACACGATCACGATAGCATAAGCGCCAACTACCTGGTTGAGTGCGATCCGTATCGCCTCTTCCAGTTCAACTTTTTCATTGTCGAGGATATCTTCGATCAGCTGTATCAGTACTTCTGTGTCGGTATCACTCGAAAAGCTATGTCCGCGGTTGATCAGTTCTTCCTTCAGGGTCTGGTAATTTTCTATGATCCCATTATGGATAATGGCCAGCTTTTCTGATTGAGAATAGTGGGGATGAGCATTAGCGTCGTTTGGTACGCCATGTGTAGCCCAACGTGTGTGTGCCATGCCCATGGTTCCGCTGATGTCTTTATCCTGGATAAATTCTTCCAGGTCGGCAACCTTCCCACCGCATTTATATACGTTTAGCTGGTCTTTAGCATTCAGGAGGGCAACCCCGGCACTGTCATAGCCTCTGTATTCAAGCCTTCTCAGGCCTTTTATCAGTATGGGATATGCATCCCTGGGGCCAATATAACCTATTATTCCACACATTTTAGTTCACTTTTGTATAGGTGACTTCCAGAGTCATTTTATTTTCGGCATTCATCATAACATCCGAGCCATAAAGAATAAGCCTGTTAGCCCTGAAGGAGGCACCCTGAACCAGGAGGGCCAGGGGATAATTGGGGGTTTTGCCGGTGAGCACGTTCTGCACATGACGGGAAATCCGAAAATAGTACTGGTCCTTGGCATTATTCAGGTAACCACCATAGTAAGTACTAACCTCATTGGCATCCACCAGGGGAACATAGTCCCCTTCCTCATCAATCATGGCAAGCCCCAGTTGTGGCGGGCCTAGCAATTCCGTACCGTCATCATATACATTAAATATCAGCTTGGCTTCGTTGATAGCCACAGGGCCATCAGCAAAAAAATCTTCGATGTCGGGCAGGCTGATCTGAGCTTTAACCCCGCCCATGGCCTGCAGGTAGAATATCTCATTCCCGGCAGCTGTATCCCCATCCAAAACCTGGGCTTTGAATGCGGCTGAAGCATCCATGTATTCATTGTGATCGAAAGCTGTAAAACGGGCACAATTGCTATTGCTCAGGAAGGCGAAAGCAAGGGTATCTTCCAGGTCGGCGGATTTATAAAAAATAGTCATGGCTGTTTTTGAATCCAGCATATCGAACAACATGATGCCACCATCAGAACTAACTGCATCGGTGGTGATGCGAAGACCTTTCATGAATGCAAGCCACTTCTCGTTATCATCATAAACATCCGGATCGGCCTCGATGAGCTTCTGTGCAAAATCATTTGATAGTCGGATCCTGAGTTGTGGTTTTTCTTGTACGCTGTCGACATATACACTATCGGATGGCCTGGGGATGAAGGTTAATGAAGCCAGTTCTATTCCGTAATCACTGATGCTTTGTGTTGAATAATATGAGGTGTCGGGATTCATGTCCTGATCGAGCTCAAAAACGCGAATCGTCTGGCTTGTCATCGTGTCGCCATAGAAGCTCGAATATGCCAGCGAAAGCACCAATGAATCGAGGATAGCCCCTGTTCCGAAATTGTGCCCGTTTTCAGAAAGCCTGAACTGTGAAAATATCTCAGCAGTGGTTTTCCCAAACTCCGGGTCCATCATGCTTCCCAGCATACCCGTTTTGATCACATTTACATCAGTACGAACAGAGTCTTCCAGTATAGAATGGGAGTATAATCCAGAGTTGTTGTCAAAAACCACTGATAATTCTGCTGAAGCCGGCTGTAGTCCGAGACCGACCTTGTCGGCTTTCTTGTTACACGCGGTGGATAGGCATATGAGGATTACGGCAGACAGGCAAGCCTGAATAATTCTTCTATTTTTCAATTTCCCGTTGTTAAGGTCAGTCAATATGTTTTACAGGCAGCCGCTTAGGCTTCGAGCACCTCATCATAGAATTCCGAATATGCATCGATATAGGAATCCTCATCCTGGAATGGTAAAACAGGTTTTTTGATGGTTTTCAAGTGCTTTTCAATTTCGGGATTGATCTTTTCGC
The DNA here is from genome assembly GCA_029942245.1 of Bacteroidales bacterium. Lineage (GTDB taxonomy): Bacteria > Bacteroidota > Bacteroidia > Bacteroidales > B18-G4 > B18-G4. The sequence continues at coordinate 4,856 of JAOZTN010000069.1, forward strand.
TTCCGAGAATGATTGCATCTGAGTCCTCGATGGCTGCTTTGATTAGGCTAACGTAGTCGGGAGTCTTATAGTGTGCCAGATCTTTACTGCTTAGGCCCTCAACCTTCATCTTTTCAGACAAGGCCGAGTCAAGGCTTCCCGTAAACTCATCGTCGTAAACGGATAGCACCATTTTTGCATCAGCAAACAGTGGATTGATCTTATAAGCTTTTTTAAGATATACAGGCAGGAGTGAAGTAAACCAACCGTGACAATGTACAATATCAGGGCCCCAGCCTAATTTTTTTACCGTTTCGAGCACCCCACGGGTGAAAAAGACGGTTCGTTCATCATTATCGGCGAAGGGTTTCCCGTTTTTGTCGGTAAGAGTAAATTTCCGATGGAAATAATCTTCATTGTCGATAAAATATATCTGCATGCGGGCTTGCTGGATAGAAGCAACTTTAATGATGAGAGGATGGTCAGTATCATCAATGATCAGGTTCATTCCTGAAAGCCTGATTACTTCATGAAGTTGGTTTCTTCTTTCATTGATACTGCCATATCGCGGCATGAAAGTCCTGATTTCTTTACCTCTTTCCTGTATCCCCTGGGGCAGGAACCTTCCGATTTTAGCCATGGGACTATCTTCCAGATAAGGAAGAATTTCCTGGGCCACAAATAATACCCTAGTTTTTTCCATAGTGTTGATTGTTGTGGAATAAGAGTTTGCAAAATTAGCAAAAAACCGGCAATTATTCAATTAATAAAGACTATGAGTCAATGAATTGATACGAATTCTCCGACTTCACGCCAGGCTTGTTCTATAATATAGCGGGAAAATGAATCCCCATGCCAGCATCTATCTATGCTTAGTTCAAGGTGTTTTATCATTGACCCGGCTGATGCGAATCCAGGCTTTGAAAAACATAAAATGTGGTTCTGTTTTTCCGGATATCTATGCTGATGTCCTGACTGCCAGTATGTTGGTTCCCGAAAGTATTAAAGGTGATCTTATGTTGTCCTTCCGGAAGCCTGACCCTGGTATAAAAAATAGAATGTGGAAGGGTTTGCCAGTTTCGTGTATCGGCCTTTTCTGTAATGGCGTTTATTATGGTAACTGCAGCCGGTGCGATATCACCAATATCGACTTTATTTTCTTTGGATTCATTCTTCGTGGCTTCTCTCACGGCTAGCTCCAGGGCCTTCTTTGTGGCCACCCTGAGAAGTGCATTCCCGAACTCTCTCAGCATCCGGTCTTCAAGGGTTTTAAAGGCAATTTGGTTCAGGTCCTCGCTAAGCTCAAGAGGGTAGGTCTTATCCTCTATTAGCAGGGAGGCATGCTTAAATACAGGTACACGCTCCACATACTTCGGGAAAGCAACCCTGAGGATACTCAGATCCCTGAGTTGAGCCTGCTCATTGGGGGAACGGTCTCCTATATAAAAGGGAAAGGTGAATCCATACTCTTCGTTGGTATAGGTTACAAAACCGGCCTCGCCGGGCACCATGGTGAAGGTAATACTCCATTCGCTTTTTACAGGGCCGAATCCGTTTTGCCAGATAAAAACAAGCTCCCCGCCTGCAGAAGTATCACGCTCATACTTAAATCCGAACATTTTTTCATAATAATCTACCTCATCATGAAAACCGGTCATATAAGCTGTTCGCAGGATGTCCAATTTTAGTTGTTCAGGGGGTGAAATGTCAAAGTTCCTCACATATATGCTGTCATATGCTTCAAGGGCATTCCTGTATGCTATAAAGGCATTGTTATAATCCTGCCGGCTTTCATACAACATGCCGATAATGACATGAGCAAAAGCATCATCTGAGTAACGGTTTTTGTGCCCTTTATACTTACTGTTCAACTGTTGCAGCCTGATCGTAATCCGGCGTGCTTCTACAATGGCCTCTTCGTATTTTCCAATTTGAACATAGTTAAGCGCCTTGAAATAATTCACAAAAACTTTTTCGAAATCTTCAGCCTGATAAGGTTTGACGCCCGGGTTGCTGATAAGAGACAATGCCTCTGACCCGATTTGCTTACGGTAATCTTCTATGAGCAGATCGGCCAATTCCAGGGCCGTGTTGCTGCTGGCATAATCACCCTTCATCCAGCTTACCCAACCGCTGTACATATGATACAGGAGCTCATTTTTACCTTTCTTATCCCTGTCGTTCTTCTCCAGCCATTGTCCGGCTTTTTCAATCTGCCCTTCCATAATATACTCCTGGAACCGCAGGGTTTTCTGGTAATAAGTAGCACAGCCGGCCAGGATGGCCAGAAGAAGTATCAGTACGATGACTGATGCTTTCATTCTCATAAGCGAAAGCTTAGTGTATTGTATAACAATACTTAGTTTTGGATGTACTTTTTAATTTTCTTATCCCCGATCCAGACGATTTCATTTGTTTCGATATCGGTCAGTTCCAGGTTTATCTGGTAGAAGTTCACTGTTTCCCTACCTTCGGTATCTACGATGGAGTTGATGCTTCCCTGTAACATATAATCGGCACCAACTTCCCTGCCCCATGATTTCATTGTAGCGGCTGTAGAATAATTCTGCTGATCTGTTCTTTCTGTCCTGACCTCATCACGTTTCTCGCCCCCCTGAACGATGCGTACTTTCTGCGAGTTGATATAGGCCCGCTCCAGGTCTTTGATAAACATTTCCCCATCGATATGCTCGTGGCTTTTATTCTGAACAAAACCACAGATCACTACGGGCTTGTTTCCACCGTGGGTTTCCATGAAGTTGAACAACCAGGCTTCGGTAAGCGATTGGTTGATCATGGCTTCCGCCGTGAGACGGGAATCTGTGTCATTCCATCTTCCGCTCAGATCGATTTGCTCATCGGGTGAAACGCGTGTGACTTTCTTTTGTGAACTGCAGGCACCGGCTACCACTATCAGGATGGCCAGAGTTGCAATGGCTAACAATCTTTTCATAAATTTTGACTTTGATTAGGTTCATATATAAGATCATGGTAAATGTAAGAACATTTACAATTGGTCGAACCTTATCAGGAAGAAAGGCACATTCATAAATAAGAAACAGCTAAATATTATCCCCTGCGGAACAATGCTTTGATGATCAGGCTGGCCATTTTGGGATTTTCCTTCAGGCGCCTGGTTGAGTAAGCAAACCATTGGGAGCCATAAGGAACATATACACGCATACGGTGGCCTTTTTTCACAATGGACCTGCGAAGTTCAGGGGTAACCCCATAAAGCATCTGAAACTCATACATCTCCTTGGAGACATTGTGTTTTTCGATGAGCTCGTAAGCACCATTTACCAGTGGCTTATCGTGAGTGGCTATGCCGGGGTACATTTTGTTCTCAAACATGTATTCGAGGTCGGTGAGGAAATGCTCGTTGATCTTGTCGTATTTCTTGTATGCGATCTCTGCAGCTTCTACATAAATACCCTTGCATAACCTGTAATTTACAGGATTCGAAGCTGAGTTCAGGTCTTCCAGGCCTTTGATATCATCAAGTGTACGTTTCAGGTAAGACTGAAATACAAGCCCTGTGTTTGTCGGAAACTCTTCTTTCAGTTGCCTGAAAAGTTTTATTTCCTTATCAACGCACTGTGAATCTTCCATATCCACTCTTACAAAGTTGCCGTATTCAGCAGCCTTGGCAATGATCTTACGGATGTTGTTGTAACAAACTTCCTCATCCAGCAAGAGGCCAAACATGGTAGGCTTCAGCGAATAGTTTCCATCGATATTTTCTTTTTCGAAAGTCTCAATGATCTCCATGTATTCTTTTGTATTATCATCGGCCTGGTCGAGTTGGGAAATAAACTCGCCCAGCAGGTCAACGGTGACCATGATTCCTTCTTTATTCAGTTTGCGGGATTCCCTGACGGCATCTTCAATTGTCTTTCCTGCAATGTAGCGCTTCGAGAAAAGCCAGATGAAATTCTTGGGAAAGTAGGGAAGCATGGAGGCGATAAGCTTGTTGAACATGGCACTATAAGATTGAAGTCGTTAACTAATCAGGATTCGAAACTGCAAATTAAATACATAATTTTCACATTTAGAAAAAAACTGTTTAAAAATTAACAAAGCTGTCGGTTCGCGGTTCGAGGGACGAGGCTCGCGGCTTACTAAATAGGCCTCGCCCCCCGGACCTCGTACCCCGCACCGCTTATTAGAAATCCACGCAAATCGTTCTTTTACAGATATTATTTGTAAAAATGGGGAAGTATTCCTAATTTTGCAGCCCGAAATTTTGAAGGGAATGGTCATGAAGGTATTGAAGGAATTTGTTATCCCATTTGTGGGATTGAAGGAAGGGGTTCATGACTATGAGTTTGAGATAGGTAAATCGTTCTTTGAGAGCTTTGAATATTCTGAGATAGAGCAGGGAAGTATTCGCGCAGAAGTGAGCATGGAAAAGAAGGAACGCATGCTGATCTTCAATTTCCGCTTAAGCGGTGAGGTTCAGCTGCCTTGTGATCGTTGCCTGGCGCCCCTGAACATGCCTATTGAAGGTGCTGACCGCCTGATCGTTAAATTTGGTCTTGAGTATGAGGAGGAATCAGAAGAGATCCTGGTCATTCCGGAAACCGATTCGCAGATCGACATCAGCAGCTTTATTTATGAATATATCATGCTCAAACTGCCCATTCAAAGAGTACACCCCGAGGGGGAAAACCTTTGTGACCAGACCGTGGTCGAAAAGCTTGAACAACATGCTCAAGCGGATACAGACCCGCGCTGGGATGCATTGAAAGACTTGAAAAATAATATAGATTAACATAAAATTTGAATTCAAATGGCACATCCAAAAAGAAAGATCAGTAAGACCAGGAGAGACAAGAGGAGGACCCATTATAAGGCCGTCCTGCCAACACTGGCTACTTGCCCTACTACCGGGACCGTGCATATTTACCATCGTGCATATTATGTTGACGGCGACCTGTATTATAAAGGTAAGCTGGTAATGGCAAAAGGTGAATAGGCTGAACAATTCTGACTCTTAAAACGTTTAATAGTCGTCATAAAATTGACGAAACATGAATATCGGATTAGATATTATGGGAGGCGATTTTGCACCTGATGCTACTATTGATGGTGTTATTCTTGCATTGCAGTCACTTTCTTCAAGCGACCGCATATTCCTGTTCGGTGATGAAGAAGTGATCAAATCCAAACTAAAGGAAAGAAACTTCGAATCGAACCAATTTACTATCGTTCATGCTCCTGATATGATAGGAATGAGCGAGCAGCCCATCAAAGCCTTTACGCAAAAACCCCATTCCAGTATTTCTATCGGTTTTCACTTCCTGAAAGAAGGAAAGATCGATGCTTTTTCCAGTGCCGGGAACAGCGGTGCCATGGTGGTAGGTTCTATGTATAGCATGGAAATGATCGAGGGTATTACCAGACCCTGTACGGCAGTGGTATTGCCGAAGGAAAATGGGGGTAGCACATTTTTACTTGATATAGGTACGAATCCTGATCCTAAACCGGAGATGATGTACCAGTTTGGTATCCTGGGTTCAGTCTATGCCAGGTATGTTTATAATGTTGAGAACCCAAGGGTTGGTTTGCTTAACATCGGTGCAGAAGCAGAGAAGGGAAACCTCCTTACCCAGGCCTCCTATAAGCTGATGAAAGATTCACAACATTTCAACTTTGTTGGCAATGTGGAAGGCCGCGATATCCTGCTTGATACAGCAGATGTAGTCGTTTGTGATGGTTTTACCGGGAATGTTGTCCTCAAACAACTTGAGTCCATGTATCACCTGCTGAAAAAGCGGGGACTTTATGATGATTTCGTGGAACGTATGAATTATGAAAATTTCGGTGGTACGCCCATTTTAGGGATCAAATCTACGGTGATGGTCGGACACGGGATATCCAACGATACTGCGATAAAGAACATGATTCTCCTCACAAAAAATGTGCACGAGGCTAAGCTTTCACTCAAAATTCAGGGTGAGCTTCAAAAACATTCGTAATTTCACCGCCCAAAAAACTCCTTATGGGTAAACTTAGAGCAGCAATTACAGGTGTCCACGCATGGGTGCCGGATTACATACTTACTAATGCCGAACTGGAAAAGATGGTTGATACCTCTGACGAATGGATCACCACCAGGTCGGGAATAAAAGAACGGCATATATTAAAAGGTGAAGGCCAGGGAGCATCAGTTATTGGTGCTGAAGTGGTAAAGGGCCTCCTTGAAAAGACCGGGACAAAACCCGAAGAGATCGATCTGCTGATCATTTCAACAGTAACACCTGATTATGCTTTTCCCGCAACTGCAAATATTGTGTCAGAAAAATGTGGGCTAAAAAATGCATGGAGCTTTGATCTGAATGCAGCATGCTCCGGATTCATTTTCGCTTTAACGACAGCTTCGAAGTTTATCGAAACGGGTACACATAAAAAAGTACTCGTGGTAGGTGCAGAGAAAATGTCAATGATGGTTGATTACACCGACCGTACCACCTGTGTGTTATTTGGTGATGGCGGTGGGGGCGTACTCCTCGAACCTACTACAGAAGATGTTGGGATCATGGATTCGCAGCATTATACCGATGGTTCCGGAAGACAATACCTGTATCAGAAAGGCGGAGGATCAGTAAAACCAGCCTCCTATGAAACAGTCACAAATAAAGAGCATTTTGTTCACCAGGAAGGGCAGTCTGTATTTAAGTTTGCCGTAAAAGGGATGGCTGATGTTTCTGTAGAAATGATGGAACGTAATAACCTGACCTCTGATGATATTGCATGGCTGGTACCACACCAGGCAAACCTGCGCATCATTGATGCTACAGCCAGAAGGATGCGCCTTGATCCGAGCAAGGTGATGATCAACATCCAGAAATACGGCAATACCACTACCGGTACTATTCCGCTTTGCCTGTGGGAATGGGAGGATCAGCTTAAAAAAGGCGATAACATCATCCTCTCTGCCTTCGGTGGCGGATTTACCTGGGGATCGGTGTACGTGAAGTGGGCGTACTAAATACGATCTTATTGCTTATCTTGTAACCACAAGCTGTTCTAGGCGTCTTATTATTAAATGATGTTCAGGGATGATCCATACTACATCCGGCTGGTCTTGAATGGGGAGGCATCAGCTTATCGCAGCCTGGTTGAAAAACACCAGGATCTGGTGTATACTATCGTACACAGAATTGTTACGCGGGCTGAGGAAGCAGAAGAAGTGGCCCAGGATGTATTTGTAAAGGCCTATCATAAGCTTTCTGACTTTAAGGCTGAAGCAAAGTTTTCCACCTGGCTATACCGCATTGCGTATAATACCGCAGTGAGCCATACACGGAAAAAGAAAGTCGAATTTCTGGCCATGGATGAGGAGATGATTGAAAACCACAGCGATGATGAGATACAGCAGGAGATTATGGGACTCTCGAAAGATGAACAATCAGCACTGATAAAAAGTGCTTTGAGCAGCCTTCCGCGAACCGATAGCCTGATCATCAGCCTGTATTATTATCATGGCAAAGACCTGGAAGAGATCAGTGGCATCGTAGACTTGAGCCAGAACAATGTAAAAGTAAAGCTGTTCAGGATCAGGAAGAAGTTGTTAAAAGAAATGAATAATTTATTAGACAAAAACATTAACACCGTTGCTTAAGGAGGAATGATTATGGTTACAGCGGATAAAAATAATGACGGACTGTTTAAAGAGCTTTTCAGGCATAATGGCTTTGAAAAAGCCCCGACTGGATTTGCCGACAGGGTCATGGACACACTGGAGGCAGAAGGAAGCATGGCGAAAGAAAGCCGTTGGTCGTGGAGCGGATGGTGGTTGTGGGCCAGCATCATTTTTGCCTTTGCCTGCCTGGTAGGAGTCCTATTCTTTGTTGATTTTTCTTTCATGGGTGGAATATTCAACGGGATTGAAATAGACGGTAGCCGGGTTACTCATTTTGTACAATACATTGGTAGTGGGCTGGTATCGGCCTTCGAAGGATATTCTTTCTCATCTATCAGTATCACCATCGTTATGGCCATTGGGGCACTCGTAATAGCAGACCGACTGCTGCGCCGCAAGCCGAAAATGGGAATGAACCTGATATAAAAGGTACCGGGTACCAGGTACCGGGTGCCGGGTGATTTTCATTATCTTCGTAAAAAGCCTGTATGCTTCCTGAATCACTGCATAGCGAAATCACGGCATTGTTGTCGGAAAAAACCGGCGGTAAAACCAGTATAGAAAAGATAATTCCACTTTCCGGGGGTTCCATCAATAATGCTTTCCGGCTGGAAACCGATACCGGGAATTATTTTATGAAATATAATCGTGCCTCGGCTTATCCTGGCATGTTTGAGCAGGAAGCCAGGGGACTGGAACTGCTTCGCGGAGCTGATGAGATCAGGGTGCCGGAGGTAATCTTTCCCGGAGATGAAGGGACATACTCTTTTATAATCCTTGAGCATCTTGATTCAGCTACAAAAACTGATAATTTCTGGGAAGACTTTGGTCGCAGACTGGCCGCCCTCCACAGGCATGCTGGAGACAAGTTTGGCCTCGACCATGATAATTATATAGGTTCCTTAAAACAATACAATGATCGCCATGAGCGCTGGACGGATTTTTTCAGGGAGCAGCGACTGATGGTACAAATGGAGATGGCGGCCCGGTCGGGCCTGCTGCCTACACAGGTCAGGAAGGCCTTTGAATCTTTATTCACCAGGCTGGATGATATTTTCCCGGAGGAAGCTCCCTCTCTCATCCATGGTGACCTCTGGAGTGGCAACTATATGGTAGATGAGCTGGGAGAGGCCGCTATCATCGATCCTGCGGTATATTACGGATCACGAGAGATGGATATCGGTATGTCGCGACTGTTTGGTGTTTTTGGACCGGGATTTTACGAAGCCTACAATGAAGCCTGGCCCATGGAGGCCGGATGGCGTGAGCGCATCGAAATTTGTAATCTCTATCCGCTGATGGTGCATGTGAATCTGTTTGGCAGTGGGTATTTAGGATCAGTGGAATCGATATTGCAGCGCTTTTAGTAGTTACTAGTTACTGGTCGCTGGTCACTGGTTGCCAGTAACCAGAAACAAGCAGCCAGTAACGTTTCTTTTCTTAATTTTGCCCAGCATGAATCATAACGAAGAAAAAAACGAAGTTACCAGGTCATTGAACTTTATCGAAAGTATCATTGAGGAAGATATCAGGAACAATAAGAATGAGAGCCGGGTGCATACACGTTTCCCCCCGGAGCCCAATGGTTACCTGCATATCGGCCACGCCAAATCTATTTGTTTAAATTTTGGACTGGCGAAGAACTACAATGGACAATGTAACCTCCGCTTTGATGATACCAACCCCACCAGGGAGGAAGAAGAATATGTAAACTCTATCATGGAGGATGTGAAGTGGCTGGGTTTTGATTGGGAAGACAGGCTGTATTATGCTTCCGACTACTTTGACCAGCTCTATGAATGGGCAGAGAAGTTGATCATGAACGGGAAAGCATATGTTGATGACCAGACCGCTGAGCAGATCAGTGAACAGCGTGGGACACCAACACGTCCGGGTACCGAAAGTCCTTTTCGTGAGCGCGAGGCTGAAGCAAACCTTGAGCTTTTCCGCAGGATGAAAAAGGGCGACTTTGAAGATGGGAGCAGGGTGCTGAGGGCAAAGGTCGATTTGGCATCACCCAATATGCATATGCGCGATCCGGTTCTTTACCGTATCATGCATACCCCGCACGACAGGACCGGTGATAAGTGGTGCATCTATCCCATGTATGACTTTGCCCATGGGCAGTCTGATTACCTCGAAGGTATTACCCACTCTATTTGTACACTGGAATTTGAGATTCACAGGCCACTCTACGACTGGTTCCTCGATAATCTTATTGATACCGAATACAGGCCCCGCCAGATCGAATTTGCGAGGTTAAACCTGAGCTTTACCGTTATGAGCAAAAGGAAATTGCTCCAACTGGTACAGGAAAAGCATGTCACAGGATGGGATGATCCTCGCATGCCTACAGTATCCGGCTTGAGAAGGAGAGGATATACTCCGGAGTCGATCCGTAATTTTGCCGACCGCATCGGTGTTGCCAAAAGAGATAATGTGATCGATGTGGCTCTGCTGGAACACAGCATAAGGGAAGACCTGAACAAGAAAGCACCGAGGGTGATGGGTGTGCTGGATCCCGTCAAACTGGTGATCACCAATTATCCCGAAGGGCAAACAGAAGAACTTGAGGCCATTAATAATCCGGAAGACGAAAGTGCCGGAACAAGGATGCTTCCTTTTTCACGTGAGCTATATATTGAGCGTGATGATTTCATGGAAGATCCGCCAAGGAAATTTTTCAGGCTTGCTCCCGACAGGGAAGTGAGGCTTCGCTATGCTTATATTATAAAATGTGAAGAGGTCATCAAAGATGCTGATGGCAATATTACTGAGATCCGGTGCACCTATGATGTCGATACCAAAAGCGGTGGCCCTGCGGCCGGCCGCAAGGTAAAAGGCACCATCCACTGGGTTTCTGCTGAACATGCTTTGCCGGCAGAGATCAGGTTGTACGACAGACTCTTTGTAAATGAAAATCCTGATGTGGCCGAAGAGGGAAAAGATTTCAAATCCAACCTGAACCCGGATTCACTGGATATTAAAAAAAGCTTTGTAGAACCCAGCCTGGCGAACGCAGAGCCGGAAGCAAAATACCAGTTTGAGCGCCGTGGATATTTTTGTGTAGATACGAAGGATTCTAAAGAAGGAAAGCTGGTGTTTAACCGTACGGTTCCTTTACGAGATTCGTGGTCAAAAATGCAAAAATTGAAGTAGTATATCTTTAATTTCTTTATATATTTGCATCGCCCTCCGAAGCCAAGGCGAAAGAGGGCAGTAATTTCCGAAGTATTAGCGATTTTCAGGCAGTACGCCTATGCTAAAGCTTCGGCGCACAATGCCCGATGGTGTAATTGGCAACACGTCTGATTCTGGTTCAGAAGAGTCTAGGTTCGAGACCTAGTCGGGCAACACCCCACCCCCAACCCCCTCCCCAACCAGGGAGGGGGCTTTTTATTTATCATTTCTGAAACCTCCTCCTGCGAGCCATCCCTTTTTAAGTTTGTTAGATTTTGTCGTATCTTTATCTAGAGAATAAAAAACAACCAATAATAATTAGCGTGATGTATAGACTTGTTACTACATTATTGTTATTTTTAATTAATGCTACTATTCTGAAGCTCAACAATACATACCTCTTCCCGCACAAAATGAGAAATGAAGCCTTAACAAGTAAAAGCCGTTAATATGTCCTATAAAGAATTTGTAGTAAAAAAATCGAAAATATTTGATGATGTAATTATTATACA
>JAOZTN010000070.1:0-16090 GCA_029942245.1 Bacteroidales bacterium
TGTTTCATTGTTTCATTGTTTTATGGTTTTATGGTTGTTGGAGTGCGGGGTATGAAGCCCGATAGTCGTTGCCCGATATTTTTATTAAATTTGCAAACTCTTGTTACAAAAATTATAATGAAATGAAAAAAGCAATTGTTATATTATTGATCAGCCTTTTTTTCGGAGGCATGTCATATTCTCAAAACGAAACTATGTTTGTAATTCACACTGACTACGGCGATATCACCGGTATGCTGTACAATGATACACCCGGCCATCGCGATAATTTTATCAAGCTTGTTGAAGAAGGCTGGTTCAACGGTTCAACCTTCCACCGTATCATCATTAACTTTATGATACAGGGTGGTGGAAAAGAAGACGGATCAGTAGATGTTGGATATACCATCCCGGCTGAATTTGTTCCTGCACACATCCATAAAAAAGGTGCACTGTGCGCAGCACGCCAAGGCGATGGTGTCAACCCGGAAAAACGTTCCAGCGGATCTCAGTTTTACATTGTTCAGGGAAAAGTTTACAGCGATGCCGAACTGGATGCCCTCGAATCACGCAAAAGCTGTGAATGGACCGACGAACAAAGACAAATTTACAAAACTATCGGCGGCGTTCCCTTCCTCGATTATGATTATGTCGTTTTTGGCGAAGTAATCGAAGGCCTGGGTGTGGTCGACAAGATCGCAGCAGTACAAACTGGTTACCGCGACAAGCCTATTGAGGATGTCAGCATGACGGTGAAGATCATCGACTAAGCATATGAAAGATAAGATCAGGCAGCTCAGCAAAGAGATAGAACAGCTGATGGCGGAAAGCCATGAGCATGTCGAAGAACTGCGCATCCGCTTTTTAAGTAAAAAAGGTCTGATCCCATCATTGTTTGCCGATTTCAGGAATGTGGCACCCGAGCAAAGGAAAGAGATTGGACAGGCCCTTAATACCCTCAAGCAAAAGGCCGGAGAAAAGATCAACGAACTCAAGTCACAGCTTGAGCTGGGGGGTGTGTCAGAATCGTCAGATACTGACCTGAGCCGCCCTGCCGAAGAGATCAGCATTGGCTCACGTCACCCGATCTCCCTTGTCAGGAACCGCATCATCAGCATATTCCAGAATATTGGGTTTAACGTGTCCGATGGTCCGGAGATGGAAGACGACTGGCATAATTTCTCTGCACTAAACTTCCCGCCGGAACATCCCGCCAGAGATATGCAGGACACCTTTTTTATCGAAAAAGGGAAAGAGTATAAAGACCAGGTAGCCCTCCGCACCCATACCTCCTCGGTGCAGGTCAGAGTAATGGAAACCACCGAACCTCCTATCAGGACACTTTCTCCCGGCAGGGTCTTCAGAAATGAAGCCATCTCCGCCCGCTCACACTGCATCTTCCATCAGGTGGAAGGCCTGTATGTAGATAAAGGTGTTTCTTTTGCCGACCTTAAACAGACACTCTACTATTTCGCCACCGAAATGTTCGGAGAGGAAACCAGGATCCGCTTCAGGCCATCCTATTTCCCCTTCACTGAACCTTCTGCCGAAATGGACATTTCATGTATCCTCTGCAAAGGCAAGGGTTGTAACGTATGCAAATACACCGGCTGGCTGGAGATCATGGGATGCGGTATGGTAGATCCGGCAGTACTAAAAAACTGCGGCATCGATCCGGAAGTTTATTCCGGATTTGCTTTTGGTATGGGAATCGAGCGCGTAGCAATGATGCAATACGCTGTCAAGGATATCAGGTACTTCTTCGAAAATGATCAAAGGTTCCTGAAACAATTCACACCTGCCTTTTAAGCAGGATTATCTGGCCTCTTCTTCAATTTCAGCTTCGTAGGGTACCGACAGATGGCCTTGGACCAGTTTCCATTGGCCTTCACGTTTTTCCATCACACCGGTTGAGCGAATACCTTCAAATGACATATTCTCCCCCTGATAGATAAAATTGTAATCAAGTACTTGAGAAAACCAGGCCGTATTCCCACCCTTGCTGATCTTTATCTTCTGGTCGGAAATGTTGATCAGGGTGTTCTCAAACTCATCAAACTGCCTGCTCATGGCCTTTTTGATCTCACCGAAGCCGACCATCTGCTCATCACCATCCGTACCAAACAATACAATGTCGTCGTCGGGTGCCCAGGTCTGCTCAACGGTAGTAAAGTCTTCACCTTCCCTGGCAAGTTCATATTGTTCCAGTACTGTTCTGATATCCGATAACTCCTTGTCGAAATCTACTTCCGGACACTTTTCAGCCTGAGGTACGCAGGCGATCATCCCTGTAAAAATGAATGGGATCAATAAAAATTTTAGCTTGCTCATACTCCTTAGTTTATTTCTGTTGGTGTGAATTTAGTGATTTTTGAGAAAAGAAACAAGGAAATTCGCACTGGTAAATAGGTTGAATTTGTTAAATCGGTTGAATCGGGAGTCCGGAATCTTGATGCCAGATACCTCACTTCCTCCCTGCACCCTGAACCCTGGACCCTGCACTTTATTGTATTATTTAGAAAAGTTCTTTATTATATCATATAATATTTATAGCTTTGCATTCGAAAAAATATACAGTCTCTGTTATATGAATTTTCCTCAATTTTTTAAAAGATCTAAGGCCGGTTTTTTATCTTTCATCATTCTTGGGATGATTATCTTTTCCATTGTGATGACCTCAGCCAATGTGTTTTCCGGTCCGATCGAAGATGGACATAGCAAGGAAATAGAGCAGATCGAAGAGGAAGCTCACGAAGGTGAACTGGATGCGGGGAAGATGATCATCGAACACCTGATCGACTCCCACGAGTGGCATCTCTGGACCTATAAAGGTCATCATATTTCAATCCCATTGCCGGTACTCCTGATCCACGACGGTGAATTTCATGCTTTCTGGTCAAACAAGCTGTCTCACGGACATGAGCATAAAGGATTTTATATCGCAGGTGAAGGTGAGAATAAAGGCAAGATACTGCGTGCTGTTCAACATGGTATGGTCGACGATGAGATTATTGCAGAAGAAGGATCTTCATCGCTTCCCCTCGACCTTTCGATCACCAAAAATGTATTGTCGATCCTGATGAGTTCAATCTTGCTCATCATTGTGTTTACATCTGTTGCAAGGGCGTATCGCAGAAGGGAAGGACAGGCCCCAAAAGGACTTCAATCCTTCATGGAGCCCATCATTGTTTTTATCCGTGACGACATTGCCAAGTCATCGATAGGCGAAAAACGCTATCAGCGTTACATGCCATATCTACTCACGATATTTTTCTTTATTTTCCTGAATAACCTGATGGGGATCGTTCCCTTTTTCCCGGGTGGGGCTAATGTTACCGGTAACATCGCAGTTACCGGGGTGATGGCCATCTTTACCTTCCTTATCACAACCTTCAGCGCAAACAAAAATTACTGGACACATATCGTAAATGCACCGGGCGTACCCTGGTGGCTGAAGTTCCCCTTCCCCCTGATGCCTATTGTTGAGATCATGGGATTGTTTACCAAGCCTTTTGTGTTGATGGTTCGTCTCTTTGCCAATATCACGGCAGGGCATACCATTATCCTTGGCTTTATCAGTTTGATATTTATTTTCGGAAACATCAATGCATATGCCGGACTGGCAGGAACACTTTTTGCCGTCCCATTTGCCATATTCATGAGCCTGCTCGAATTGCTGGTTGCATTCATTCAGGCATACGTATTTACCCTTCTTTCAGCCCTGTATTTTGGAATGGCCATTGAAGAACATCATTAACGAACCTTATAATAACAACTAAATAACAAGTATTATGAGCCTTTTAAGTATTATGTTACAGGCAGCAGCAGACCTCGCCCCACTTGCACAGATGGGTGCCGGGATTGGCGCAGGAATCGCAGCAATCGGAGCCGGTATTGGCATTGGCCAGATCGGTCGCGGAGCTGTAGAATCTATTGCACGTCAACCCGAAGCAGTCGGTGATATCAGGTCAACCATGATTATCGCCGCCGCACTTATCGAAGGTGTGGCATTCTTTGCTATTGTCGTAAGTTTCTTGCTCGTCCTCCTATAGGAAGGCGTGCTATGTTCCCTGCATTTTAACGGTTGGTTACGATGCAGGGAACTTTTAAAAAATAAAAAGGAAAAATCATGGAAATAGTTAGCCCCGGAATAGGTCTGATACTTTGGATGACCGTTTCTTTCGTTGCCCTCGTCTTCATTTTGAGGCGTTATGCTTGGAAGCCGATCCTGAAATCACTCCACGACAGGGAGGAAACCATTGATGAGGCCCTGAATCAGGCCAACAAGGCCCGTGAAGAGATGAAGAACCTCAAATCGGACAATGAGAAACTGCTTAAGGAAGCCCAGGAGGAACGCGCTGGTATGCTTCGTGATGCACGTAAAGTGAAAGAAAGCATCATTGAACAAGCAAAGACAAAAGCCAATGAGGAAGCCAACAACATTGTTGAGAATGCCAAGGAGCGTATCGAAAATGAAAAGATGGCTGCCATGACCGATCTGAAGAACCAGATCGCATCCATTTCCATCGAAGTGGCTGAGAAAGTCCTTGAAAGGGAGCTTGCTGCCGAAAATAAGCAGGAAGCTTATCTTAAGAAACTGATCGAAAACACAAAATTCAACTAATCACATGCCAGGTTCATTGATCGCAAAACGGTATGCCAAGGCCCTCTTCGACTTCTCTTTGGAGATGAATCATATTGAGGAAACTAAAACAGATATGGAACTGATCATATCCGTTTGTGAATCGAATGCTGATTTTAACCAGCTTCTCAGGAGTCCGGTGATCCGTACCGAGAAGAAGCAAAAGATACTCAGAGCCATTTTTGGTAAAGAGCTCAGCGATATGAGCATGAGATACCTGGATATTATAACCCGCAAGAATAGGGAAAGCTTTATCAAACAAATTGCTGAGGAGTACATCTTCGCATACAAGAAATTTAAAAACATCTTTACCATTTACTTCGAAAGTGCCACGACCATCACAGCCGACATCCGCAAAAAAGTGATCGAACTGCTGGAAGAACAAACAAAGGGGAGCGTGGAATTGATCGAAGATGTAAAGAAAGAACTGCTTGGGGGCTTTGTGCTCAACTACGACGACTACAGGTATGACGCCAGCATCGCATATCAGCTCAAGAAGCTGAAAAAGGGATCGGCAGAGATTAATTTATATGTTAGAGAATTATAAAAAACCATCATATGACATCAATTAAACCAGCAGAAGTATCCGCCATCCTCAGAAAGGAATTATCAGGATATCAAAATGAAACAGAACTGCAGGAAGTAGGTACTGTACTGGAAGTAGGCGACGGCATTGCTCGTATTTATGGATTGAACAATGCTGAATCAGGTGAGTTGATTGAATTTGACAAAACCGGCTTAAGGGGAATCATCCTTAACCTCGAGCAGGATAATGTAGGGGTAGTACTTCTCGGGGATCCGGAAAATATCAAGGAAGGCGACAGCGTTAAACGTACCGGAAAAATTGCCTCAATCAACGTTAGCGAAGGCATGCTCGGCAGGGTTATCAATACCCTTGGTGAACCTATCGACGGTAAAGGAGAGATTGCAGGAGAAAAATTCCTCATGCCTCTTGAAAGAAAAGCTCCCGGTGTCATTTTCCGCCAACCGGTTAATGAGCCTCTCCAGACAGGTATCAAAGCCATCGATGCCATGATTCCCATCGGCCGCGGGCAGCGTGAGCTGATCATTGGTGACCGTCAGACCGGTAAAAGCGCTATTGCCATTGACGCCATTATCAACCAGAAAAAATATTATGACAGCGGCGAACCTGTATTTTGTATTTATGTCGCAATCGGACAAAAAGGTTCTTCTGTAGCCAATACGGTAAAGATCCTTGAAGACCATGGTGCCATGGCATATACTGTTGTCATTACCGCCACAGCCTCCGATCCTGCTGCCATGCAGTTTTATGCACCTTTTGCAGGTGCCTCTATCGGCGAGTATTTCAGGGATACGGGCAGGCCGGCGCTGATAATTTATGATGACCTTTCGAAACAGGCTGTTGCCTATCGTGAAGTATCACTGTTGCTCAGGAGGCCTCCGGGCCGTGAGGCATATCCGGGTGATGTTTTTTACCTCCACTCACGCCTGCTTGAAAGAGCTGCCAGGATAATCTCTTCGGATAAGATTGCTGCAAACATGAATGACCTTCCTGCTTGCCTGGAAGGAAAAGTTAAGGGTGGTGGTTCACTCACTGCGCTTCCGATCATCGAAACCCAGGCGGGTGATGTATCGGCCTATATCCCTACCAACGTGATCTCGATCACCGACGGACAGATCTTTCTGGAGTCAAACCTTTTTAATGCAGGTATCCGCCCCGCCATCAATGTGGGGATCTCTGTTTCCAGGGTGGGTGGTAACGCACAGGTAAAAGCGATGAAGAAAGTAGCCGGAACACTGAAACTTGACCAGGCACAATATCGTGAATTGGAAGCTTTTTCAAAATTTGGTTCAGACCTGGATACGGCCACGATGGCAGTATTGGAAAAAGGAAAGCGTAATGTTGAGATCCTGAAACAGGATCAATACTCTCCAATGGAGGTTGGGAAACAAATCGCAATTATCTATTGTGGTTCAAAGGGTCTTTTACGAAAGGTACCCGTAGCCCGAATTCAGGATTTCCAAACTGAATTTCTCCATTTTATGGATGAAAAATACAGCAAAACACTCAGGGATCTTGAAAAAGGCATCCTGAACGATGATGTTACAAAGATCATTGAAGTGGCAGCAAAGAATATAGCAGACCGGTACGTAGAATAAAATATTAGAAAATGCCTAATTTAAAGGAAGTAAGAACCAGGATAGAATCTGTTGATTCAACGAAGCAGATCACCAGCGCTATGAAGCTTGTGGCTGCCTCCAAGTTGCGCAGAGCACAGAGGGCCATCCTGCAATTACGCCCATATGCTCAAAAGCTGCAGGAATTCCTGCAAAGCCTGAGTGCCGGGCTCGACCAGGCTGATGAGGCAGTTTATTCCGATACACGTGAATTAAAGAAAGTACTGCTTGTAGTGGTAACTTCCAACCGTGGATTATGCGGTGCTTTCAACTCCAACGTAATTAAGCAAAGCGAGAACCTGATCAAGACGACCTATGCTGATGTTCACCAAAAGGGTGGTCTATCATTATATTGCATTGGGAAAAAGGGTGCCGAATATTTTAAGAGGCATGGTTTCCCGGTGGATGGACAGGATATTGAGATCTTCGATAAGCTGAATTACGAAAATGCCCTACCCATAGCCGAAAGGCTGATGCAGGATTTTGCTGATAAGAAATACGATCGCATTGAGCTCATTTATAACCAGTTCAAAAATGCAGCAATGCAGGTCCTGCTCACAGAGCAGTTTCTGCCCATCCTTCCCCCCGAGAATGATGGATCCAATCTTCAGGTTGATTATATCTTCGAACCTAATAAAGAAGATATCGTACGGGAACTAGTTCCAAAAAGTCTTAAGATCCAGTTTTTCAAATCCCTGCTCGATTCATTTGCTTCGGAACATGGTGCCAGGATGACAGCCATGCACATGGCCACCGACAATGCCACCGAAATGCTTAAAGAACTTAAGCTTTCATATAACAAGGCACGCCAGACATCGATCACAAATGAGATCCTCGAGATCGTAAGCGGTGCTGAAGCACTGAAGGGTTAAGATAAAGAATAGAGAATAAGAACTTCAAAATTTAAAGTTATGTTATCAAAGAAACTTGAAAAAGCCATTATCGAACAGATCAAGGCTGAAGAAGAATCTTCAAGATTATATTTATCCATGGCCTCATGGTGTGAGGTGAATGGTTTTGCCGGAGCGGCTCAATTTCTTTTCGCACACGCTACCGAAGAGCGTGAACATGCCCTCAAGTTTCTCTATTATGTAAATGACAGGGGCGGTCATGCCAGGGTGCAGGCACTTGAAGAGCCTGTATGCGAATTTAAGTCGCTGCAAGCAGTTTTTGAGCAGGTACTCGAACATGAGATCCTGGTCACCAGCCTGATCAATAATCTCGTAGCCCTCTCCATGGATGAAAAAGACTTTACCACACATAACTTCCTGCAATGGTTTGTAACCGAACAAATTGAGGAAGAAAGCCTTGCCCGCAGCATACTTGACAAATTCAAGCTTGCAGCCGGAGAAAAAGGTGGTCTTTTCCATATAGATAAAGAACTGGCCGGCATGGCAGCAGCAGAAGCTGCAGCCGGAGGAGAATAGAATTTACAGCATCTTTTTTTGAATAATGAGACCTGGCAGGTCAGGGACCTGCCAGGTCTCTTTGTTTTTGGATTATACTTCCTGCATTTTGCGGACTTGCTTGAGGATTATTTTCTTAGGCACTATCTTAGTCATTGGAAACATCAGCTTTTGTGAGAATGTAATCCCGGAAATAACATCCAGCTTTCCTTTCAGCATACCGTTATATCCATCCTCGGCCACTCCACGTGCTTTAAATGGTTTATTGAACATATCTGTTTTATCCATGCCTGAAACACGACCAAATTCTGATTCAGTGGCTCCGGGAAGCAATGCAGTTACGCTAACATTCGTATCGTGCAATTCTTCTGCTACAGCATTGCTAAAAGATGTAACATAAGCCTTGGTGGCATAATATACTGCCTGTAATGGGCCGGGTATTAAGCTGGCTGTTGAAGAGACATTCAAAACCCTTCCTTCATTTCTTTTCACAAAATCGGGTAGGAAAAAGCGTGTGAGGGCCGTCAGGGCGACAATATTCAGGTTGATCATTGCCAGATCCTGCTCCCATTCCCTTTCATGAAATTTTCCCAGGCCTCCAAATCCTGCATTGTTGATGAGGTAATTAATTTCAATACCAGCTTTTTTTACCTCATCATAAATTTCTGTTGGTGCTTCCAAAAGGCCCAGATCTTTTGCAATAACCATTACGTTGACTGAATGTTTGTTTTCCAGCTCAAGTTTTAGTGCTTCCAGTTTTTCTTTATTTCTGGCAACGATCACCATATCGCCACCTTTTTCTGCATGTATGTGAGCAAATTCTTTCCCGATTCCGGTCGATGCTCCTGTTATTAATGCTATTTTTTTTGCTTTCATTTTTATCGATTAAATTATGTGAGTGCCATTAACAATGGTTCCATGTCTTAGCTTTTTAAAATTTCCACTCTTCCTGATTCCAGAAGGTAATATGCCGTAACTATTTTCAACTTATCCTGTTTTACTGCGTCAGCAATAATTGATGAGCGATTGAGCAGCTCTTCTGCAGTAAGCTGTGCATTCTTTCTTATTACTTCATCAACAGAAGCGCCTTCAGGTGTAGCATGAATTGCAGGGCCAATGTGCGCCAGCAAATGATTGAGATTGTAACCATTATCCCCACCTCCGACTGCTGCTGTTACAGCACCACAACTCTGGTGGCCAAGTACTACCAGCACAGGAGTGCCCAGGTGTGCAACAGCATACTCCATACTAGCAATGGATGAAGTATTGGCTACATTTCCGGCTACCCTCACAACAAACAATTCACCAATTCCGGTATCGAATGCCATTTCAGGAACCACCCTGCTGTCGGCGCAGCTTAAGACAATGGCAAATGGATCCTGGCCTGCCAGAAGTTCATTCCTTCTTGAGCCATCTGTTAATTTTCCTTCCAGCTTATCAGCAACAAAGCGTTCATTGCCTTCAACTAATCTTTGCAATATTTCTTTTTGATTCATGTGGGATATCTATTTATCGACAAAAATAAGGTAATTCTAAAATCAAATGAGAATCATATCAAACAAGATCACACACGAATATCGCGGCCTCAAGCTCCATGCCTCAAGCTCCCATGATCAAATACCCGGTACGCCATAATCTTCACCCTGTCGGTGATGAGCATCTGTACCATGGCATATCCCCATACAAATAAGATATACCATCCTATGGGTGCGATGATCCATCCAAAGGCGCATATCAGGGAAACGATGATCTTGGAGATCAGGGTCGACATCACCAGCCCGTTGCCCGGCCTGATGCTCCAGAGTGGGCCTGAAGTTCGTGAGAGGAATATGGTCAGATTACCGGCAATGGCCAACTCGGCAAAGACAAGTGTTTGCACCTCCACAAATTCCATTTTAAAATAATGCTTTCCCAGGTAGAACATCCCGAAGGTAAAGAACACATTGGTAAAGCCCAGCACCGAAGCGATGCTAATCACCTTCCGCATGTTCCACTTTTCAGGTTTCATGCTGTATCGTACTCTGTCATAAGCAATGGTCATGATGGGAAAGTCGTTGAATACGGCCAGAAGTACGATCATCACGGCGGTGACCGGATACTCCTTGAAGAAAAGTATGGCCAGCACTGTAAAGAAGAGCACATCGATGGTTTCTGATATCCTGTAGATGGCATAACTCTGCATGCGCTGAAAAATCCTGCGGCTTTCTTTGATGGCATCAACAATAACGGATAAGCCGGGTTTGGTGAGCACAATGTCGGCTGCTGATTTGGCTGCATCTGTAGCGCCATCCACAGCGATCCCAGCGTCGGCTTTTTTAAGTGCAGGAGCATCGTTTACCCCATCACCGGTCATCCCGACAATATGGTCGCCCTCCTGTAATAGTTGTACAATTTCATATTTATGTTCAGGAAACACCTGGCTGAATCCATCGGCTTCTTCTATTAGTTTCCTGGCCTTCCTGTCGGGAAGGTCCACGAATTCATTGGCAGGGACAATATGCTTCCCTATGTTCACCTGCTGGGCAATCTCTATGGCTATTGCAGTATGGTCGCCGGTAACCATTTCCACCTTCACGCCCATCTCCTGCGCCTGCCGTATGGTTTCCGCCGAATCTTCCCGGGGCGGATCATTCAATGCCAGCAATCCGACATATTCCCATTCCCCCGCTTCATTGGTACGGGAAACACCCAGCGTTCGGTATCCATGAGTCCCTGCTTCATCAACGATCTTTTCTACCTCCTCTTTGACTTCGGCGTTGTTGTTCACAAGTTCAAGTATCATCTGCGGTGCCCCTTTGCTCACCTTAAAGTCTTTGCCCCCACCCCCGATCAGCGACTCGGTCCGCTTAGAAATGGGATCAAAAGGCTTAAAGTCTTTCACACTGTATCCACCCACTTTTGGCCAGAGGTTGGTATTCTTCTCCGCCATTTCAAGCACTGCATTGTCAAGTGCATCATTATTTTCAGCTTTGGAAGAAAGGGATCCATACAACAATATATCTTCCTCGCTGAATCCCGCCAGGGGAAACAGGCCTTTTACGCCAAGCTTGTTCTGTGTGATGGTACCTGTTTTGTCGGAACAGAGAATATCCATTCCGGCCATTTCCTCTACAGCAACCAGTTTGCTGATGATGGCTTTCTTTCTCGATAATTTCAGTGCACCCACTGCCATGGTCACGCTGAGTACTGCCGGCAATGCTGCCGGGATTGATGCCACGGTCAGTACCAGGGCAAACTGCACCAGGTCGATCAGCCTTTCCTGGCGGAACAAACCTGTCAGGATCACGATCAGCACCAGGATGAAGTTCAAAATGATAAGGTAATCACCTATCCGGATCACTGCTTTCTGGAAATGGCTCTTGGTCTTTGCTTCAGCTACAAGCTTGGCGGTCTTACCAAAAAATGTATTCACAGCAGTACCATATACTACAGCATTCATTTCACCCTGTTTAGCCACAGCACCCGAGTACGCAATATCTCCTGCCTGCTTTTCCACCGGCAGTGATTCACCTGTCAGGGCCGATTCATCCAGTATCAAGTAATCTCCATCAAGCAGTTTCACATCGGCGGGGATAATATCACCAAGGCGTATGCGAATAATATCACCGGGAAGCAATTCCCTGGCATCCATTTCCAGCCACTTTCCGTTACGTAGCACCCTGGACTTGCTTGCCAGGTTTTTCTTGAGCATGGCCATCGCATTATCGGCTTTATAGCCCTGCACAAACTCGATCAGGCCATTGAGGAGCAGCAAAGAACCAATGATAATCACATCTTTCCAGTCTTTATCAATGATGCTGAGTATGACAGCAGCTTCGATCATCCATGGAATGGGTCCCCAGAAGTTCTTCAGAAATCTGATCAGCAGGCTTTCCTTCTTCTCCACAATTTCATTGTATCCGAAGGTTTGCCTTCTCTCCTCAACTTGCTTTTCACTTAATCCTGATTTGGGATCAGATTTCAGCGCCTTGAGCAGTTCACCCGGGTCCATCCCTTTAGCCTGCTCCATGTCGAAGATCATTTCAGCCATAATAATACAATAAGGTAAATGCTTAATTCTCTATTTTTCCGATCTCGTCAACCAGCTTGCTGTACCACCGTTCCCCATACCTTCTAATCAGGGCATCTTTCAGGAATACATACATCGGAACATCTTCCCGTATGCCTTTCTCCAGGGCAGGGTTACATACCTGCCACTTATGATAATTCACCGCTTCGGTTTCTCCCACTTTTGTGATCCTTACAGGGTATAGGTGGCACGAAATCGGCTTCCTGAACGGGATATCGCCTTCTTCATGAGCCTTTTCTATTGCGCACCAGGCAATGCCTTTGGTGAAGTTGATAAATGCGCAATCACCTCCACGGATCAGTGGTGTGACAAAGGTCCCATCCATATCATAATCAAATACCCCGCATTGTTTCACGGCTTCTATTCCCTCCGGGATCATATATTTCATGATCTCTTCAATATAATCCTCCATGTCTGAGATCTCTTCCTCTTCAAGGGGCGCTCCTGCATCCCCTTCCACACAGCAGGCGCCAAGGCATTTCTCCAGCAGGCAAAGGAACTTGACCAGGTACAGGTCATCAGATACCATGATGTCGTCGATGATGAGCATAGATACAAATATAATAAGTTTTGAGTGTTGAGTGTTCCTCCTTCGCTTCGCTACAGCGGACGCGGTGGGTGTTGAGTTAGTTATAAGTTTTCACTTTTGAGTGTAAAATTTTATAATTTTGCAATCGCTTAATGAAATAGCATTTATTTAATAATCATATTTATAAAGACTTACACTGATGGCATTCAATCTCAGAAACAGGAATTTTTTGAAGCTTTTAGACTTCAGTCCGAAGGAGATCAAGTTTCTTCTCGACCTTTCCATGGACCTTAAAAAGGCCAAATATTCAGGAACAGAGCAACAAAAGCTGAAAGGCAAGAATATCGCCCTGATATTTGAAAAAGCTTCAACCCGCACTCGTTGTGCCTTTGAAGTGGCTGCCTTTGACCAGGGCGCCCTGGTTTCTTATCTCGGACCTACAGGTACCCAGATCGGGAAAAAAGAGAGCATGAAAGATACGGCGAGGGTGCTTGGTCGTATGTATGACGGAATTGAATACCGTGGGTTCGGTCAGGACATCGTAGAAGAGTTAGGTGCTTATGCCGGCGTACCCGTATGGAACGGCCTTACCAATGAATACCATCCGACACAGATCCTGGCAGACTTCCTCACCATGATGGAACACAGCAATAAACCGCTGCACCAGGTGTCGTTCTGTTATGTTGGAGATGCACGCAACAATATGGGGAACTCCCTGATGGTTGGCGCTGCCAAGATGGGAATGGACTTCAGGGCTGCTGCTCCTAAGGAATTCCATCCAACCGAAGAACTGGTAAAACAATGTGAAGAGATCGCCAAAGAAACAGGCGCAAAGATCATGATCACCGAAGATATAGATCAGGCAGTTAAGGGTGTCGACTTCCTTTATACCGATGTATGGGTATCGATGGGAGAGCCTGATTCAGAGTATGAGCGCAGGATTAAGATGATGATGCCATACCAGATCAATGCTTCCCTGATGAAAAAGACAGGCAATCCGAATACTAAGTTCCTCCACTGCCTTCCTTCATTCCACAACTGTGAAACCCAGGTGGGAGAAGATATCCGCAAAAAATTTGGTGTAGAAGCCATGGAGGTAACTGACGATGTATTCGAATCAGAGGCTTCCATCGTATTTGATGAAGCTGAAAACAGGCTGCACACCATCAAAGCGGTGATGGTTGCCACCTTAGGCGACTAAGCTTATTTTTTTTTGCTTGCTTCAGGGGGGGCAGGCACTACATTTTGCCGGATAAAGTCTTCTACGATGGCGTCGGCAAATTGTATAGCCATTTTATTGATATCATGCACATCCTGGGTTTTTGTCTGTGCCGACCATAATAATTCTCCTGTTTCCAAGTTGAAAAAGTTCGCTTCGAGGAAAACCTGGAATGATCCTGTATAATAGCCGGGAGTATAGTAGTAATTACTAAACCCGCCGTAGTAATCATAGAACCCCATGGTTGAATAATAGGGTGTATAATATGTTCCACGTGCGGGAACATAGTGCCGCGTATCTTCCTGGTGGCGCATACTCATGGTGAAAACTGCATCGATATTAGCGGATTCAAATATACTGCCAACAATTTCTTTTGTGATGGTCCCTATAGCTGCATTTGGTGGCAAAAGATCAAGGGCGGCAATGACCGGATAGCCCTTTGCTGCCAGCCTGGTTTCCACCTGATCTTCAAAAATGCGGCGGTTTTGAGAATTTTGGGCTATACCCAGAATAACTATTTTCTTAAACTGCTCCGGCTCATGATCAAGCCTGGTCCAGGAGCCCGTTACCGATGTTTTTCCGGCTGTGCATGCTACCATAAGTGTAATCAATAAGACTACACCGGATCCAACTAAATATTTTCTCATAATTGATATATTAAAAAGGTCATTTCTCCTTACGGATGAAATGACCTTTTATGAATGGTATTATAACTTAGAATCCAAAGATAAACCCAACACCAAATGCCCAATAGCTCAGGTTGTCGTAGTTATCTGAATAATTAAACAGTGTATTGTATTTCGCATTTACAACGAAGCCTACCCCTGAATTAGGGATCTCAATCAGTGCTCCAACCTCCGGACGGAGACCAAAATTCCAGTTTTCATCACGCCAGTAAAGCAAGCCAACCTGGGTGAGCATTTCGGTGTAATAAGCACCAATACCCAGGCGGGCATATGGTGATACCGGGAAATCTGTCTGATATGCATAACCCCCTTGAGCCATAATAAAATAGCTGAACATGTCCCTGAAATGAACTGCTGTAACTGTATTATTCTGATAATCAATTGTCATCCTGCCAGTCTTTTTAAAGAAGGCCGCATAGCCAAAAGCACCACCAAGAGTTACGCCGGTTTCAAAATGATACGTACCGCCAAATTCAATCCCGCGAACGCTTGATTCATTAATAAAATCTTCAAATTCACCGGTTGGGACAGAAATATTCCATTGAACTTCCCAATGTGTGTCCATCTGTGCACTTACCGGATTCGCAAAAAATACTGCACAGAGAGCGATTATACTGATTAGAAAATATTTTTTCATGATATTATTTTTTTCTGATTATAACGATATGATTACTACTCTGTGCCTAAGTAAGGTGATTGGACAAAGGCCTGATCAATTCCATTTAATAAACGTTTGGAGATTTGAGTGCTGGCGCTGTTGGTGAGGATACCTCCACAGAGGGCAGACCATATACCGTTGATGTTTTTGTTTTGATGATCAATATTTCTCAGATCAGCCAGATCAAAGATTAATGCACCTTCTTCATAGGAACCCATATAGGTAGCCCATGGATATGAATAGCCATAACCCGGATATCCCCAATAAGGAGGATAATACCACCAGTAACTATATGAGTACACATAGTTTGTTTGAGTAATAATTGAAATGACCAAGCCCATATCCGGATTTGCCGATGAGTCAACCCTCGTATAATTCAGGGCAGACAGATTGGAATTGATCTCCTCCAGGATATTCTCATAATATTCCTGGATATAAGCCTTGTCCTCAGCAGACATTGTACTGTCAAGCAGAAGTGTGTCAGGAACATAGTATGTTTTGAATTCTGCAAAGTTTACAGATTGATCATACTCGGTCCATACCATATCCAGATCCTCAGTATTTACAGTATAGGTTGGATATTTACTGCATGCTGAAAGGATGATTCCCGCCATGGCAAATAGTACCACAGGCAATAAAATTCTCTTCATTGATTTTTTCATAAATCTAAATTATAAATTATTCATTTTGCTTATTAAACAATGCCAGAGGAGCAATGTTCAGTTCGTTTTCTGAGTACAAA
>JAOZTN010000071.1:0-2718 GCA_029942245.1 Bacteroidales bacterium
ATCATCTCTCCAACCACCCCTTAAACTCCTTCACCTTCTCCCTGCTTACAATGATCTCTTCTTCTGCAGGCTGTTTCAGGCTGATCTTAAGCCTGCTGTTGGAGTAGCTGATAATATCTTCAATGGCTTCCAGGGCGATGATGAACTTTCTGCTGACCCTGAAATATTTTTCCGGATCAACGAGTCCCTCGACTTGTTCCAGCGAATCGTCCATCACATAATGACGGTTGTCGGCAGTTTGCAGGTAAGATGCTTTGTCCATGCTGTAAAAACACTGGATCTCTTCAACCGGCACAGAGCGTATGCGTTCACCCACCTTTACCACAAAGCGGGTTTTATATTTCCTGGTGAGCATTTTTAGTACAGCATCAATATCCTGGCTACGTGGTATTGATATGGGCTGGCCATCGTTCAGGCTGCGGTATTTGTCTATGGCAGTCTTGAGCTCATCGTAATCGATGGGCTTCAGCAGATAGTCGATGCTGTTCACCTTGAAGGCCTTGAGTGCATATTCATCAAATGCAGTGGTGAAAATTACCGGACAACCCACTTCTGCCTTTTCGAAGACCTCGAAACTGAGCCCATCCGCAAGCTGAATGTCGAAGAATGCCAGGTCGGGAGCTTCATTCTCGGTGAACCATGGTACTGCGTTGCTGATGGAGTCGAGGGTCCCAAGGATATCAACCCCCGGGATCGCTTTCCTGATCATGGCTTCCAGCCTTTCTGCTGCCATTACCTCATCTTCTATGATCAATACTCTCATTTTCCTAACGGATTAAAGGTATGCTAACAACGAATGATCCATGGAGTTCCTCCGGAAAAGGTTCCTCGCTGGCACCATTCACTTCAAAATCCCTTTCGCTCAGATATTCATAGCGTGATTTAATATTCATCAAACCATGTTTTTCCCATTCACCCGTGTCGCCACCCAGGATGCTGCTTTTCTTTTGCAGGTTGTTGCTTACCTGCAAATATTCCCCGGCAGCCAGGGTAATTTTGATCGTTAATGGTTTGTCCCTGGAAACGATATTATGCTTGATAGCGTTTTCTAACAGCATCTGCACGGAAAGGGGGATGATCTTAAATGGACTCCCTTCACTAATATCTGATTCCACGATCAGGTTATTCCCGAAGCGGATCTTCATCAGGCTGATATAGTTCCCGACAAACTTCATTTCAGTGTTGAGTGGTACCAGTTCCCGGTCTTTTTGCTCCAGCACATAGCGGTAAATGTCGGACAATTGCTTCACGAAGCGCGTTGCTTTTTCATCATCCTTACCGATCAGTCCTGACAGGGTATTCAATGAGTTGAATAAGAAATGCGGGTTTACCTGGTTCTTAAGGGAATCGTATTCAAGGGCGAGCTTTTCCCGCTTCAGCGACTCTTCATTCTTAACGGCTTCCCGCCAGGAACTGAAAAACTCATTGATATATAACACCAGAGCAATGATCACCACAGTGACCAGCTCAATGATCATGATTGATTTCCCGCTGTACTTGATGAAGTTGCTGAACTCCGCACCCCAGATCACGACCATCCAAAACCAATTTATGAAGAATATCACGGCTGAAGAAATCAGTAGCATTCCTGTCAGGCTGAGGATGAGTTTTACTCCCGGACCTAGCCTGTCTTTGCCAAATATGGCTTCCAGTATCGGGTTCACCGAGAAGTTCCCAAACCAGAGCGATGAACCTATGAGAAAGCAGTAAAGCAAATTAATACCTAGCTGTTGGAAGCTGATATGATCGATCGGGGTCATGAGCAAGGATATCGCCGTACCGATTATGGTAACGGCGATGATCCCTCTTACATGCGTTTTTATCGTGGTTTTATTGGGCCTGGCCATAAGTCTTATTTTTAGTCTTTGCAGCTAACAACAAGCTTATGGTTATACTCCCTGCCCCAATTGGGTGAAATAGTGCTTTCGGGTTCGAACACTTCGTACTTTTCTGCAGCTTTGATAAAATACGGACAAGCTGCCTCTTTTCCACCACCAAAGGCCTCAGGGGTGTACATTACGTTCTGCCCAACCAGGAAGTAGATCCTTGGGTTGTCGGGATTGATGTTTTTTGCCTTGCCAAAGGATGTTGATGCTTTTTGAGAATAAGACTGGCCACGTCCCATAGGATCAACCTGTATCCTGCCCTGGTATATCCAGCCCTGTAATACTTCGATCTCATCATTTTCCGGGCTTAATTCCCTGGCTTTCCCCAGGAATGCCTCGGCCTTGTCCAGGTTCATATCAATGTTCGTACTTCCTTCTTCAGAGAATACGATGTTCAGATAACTGTAGGCCACATAATATTGCGCCAGCCATTGATCAGGATTCTTTTTTGCAATGGCCTCAAAATTTGCGGCGAAAGCTTCGAACTCGGCGGAGGTCTCTGCTTTCTCCATCTCCTTCAGGTTCTTTTCCATTGATTTTACGTAATCTTTGTCACCGGCCTGAGCAAAGATGCCTGCCAGGATGATAATGCTTGAGAGAATGATCTTTTTCATAATGTTTAAAATATTAAAGTTAGTAAATCTACGATTTTCATTTTTTATACTTTTTAGCAGCTGAATATCAGCTGTGCTAATATCTTTACTATTGATGTGATGATCAGTGTAACGATTAGCATGATAATTTTCCAATTCATAGTTCTGGTGTTTTGCTGAGACAAAGATGCATGCGGTGGTGTGATAAAAAAAATAATACTTACCGAACTGTCGGATAT
>JAOZTN010000071.1:2818-15886 GCA_029942245.1 Bacteroidales bacterium
GGTTTTGTGCGTAAATGTTTAACTTTACAAAAAACAGCCTTATGTCTAATACAAAGGGAAAGAAGATAGGAATTTTGACTGCCGGTGGCGATTGCCCGGGATTAAATGCCGCCATTCGTGGCGTCGGAAAAACGGCCATTGTAGAATACGGCATGCAGGTTTATGGGTTCTCCTCAGGCTTTCTGGGCATGATCAATCAGGAGTACCGTGAGTTGCAGGAAACTGAGTTGTCAGGCATTCTTACCCTGGGAGGGACCATACTGGGCACATCAAGGGAAAAGCCATTTAAGGAAGATAAGAAACAGTTCAACAAGATTGATAAGCCCAAGCTCATTCGCAAACATTACGATGAGATGGGATTGGATGCCCTGGTGGTGATCGGAGGCAACGGTACACAACGCACTGCTTCCAAACTGGCTAAGGAAGGGCTGAATATCATTGGCTTGCCCAAAACCATCGATAATGATGTGTGGGGAACGGATGTTACCTTCGGTTTCGACTCGGCAGTGACCATAGCTACCGATGCCATAGACCGCTTACACAGCACGGCCAACTCACATAAGCGTATTATGGTGATAGAGGTCATGGGGCATCATGCAGGTTGGCTGGCACTCTATTCAGGTCTGGCCGGTGGTGGTGATGTGATCCTGATCCCGGAGATCGAATACGATGAGAAGGTGGTGGCAAATTATCTTCTCCGCAGGGCACAGAACAAAAAGCCTTATTCTATTGTCGTGGTGGCAGAAGGCATCAAGCATAAGAAAGGCAAATCAGCAGCACAGCATATCAGCGACATGATAGAAGCAGAAACCGAGCTGGAAGCCAGGCAAACAATACTCGGATATATACAACGTGGAGGCAGTCCGTCGCCCATGGATCGCCTGCTGGCCACCCGCTACGGTGCCTCAGCTGTAGAAATGATCAGCAAAGGGGAATTTGGCGTTATGGTGGCTTTGAAAGACAATAAGATAATTGGCATGCCGCTCGAGGAGGTGGCTGATAAGTTGCGTACCGTTCCCACCGATCACCATATGATTGTTAACTCCAGGAAAATGGATGTTTGCTTTGGTGATGGCAAGAGGCTTTAAAGTGTTGGGTGTTGAGTGTTGAGTGTTGGGTTGATTTGTGAAGAGTTAAGAGTTTAGAGTGCCTAATCTCTAAGGTGTAAATCAAGCTCGAAGCCAGGCAAATCCATTGTCACAGTTGGTATCAGTAGTAGAAAGCCAAGGATCAGCATGATGATGATCAGGGGCGCTACCCATTTTACCCATTTATTATACGGAATTCTGGCCACTCCGAGTACACCCATGAGTACTCCCGAGGTAGGGGTGATCATATTGGTGAAGCCATCGCCGAATTGAAAAGCCATGACGGTGGCTTGCCTGGAAAGTCCTATCAGATCAGAGAAAGGTGCCATGATGGGCATGGTAATGGCTGCCTTGGCAGAGCCTGACGGGATGAGGATATTAATAATGTTTTGAATAATATACATAATGCCGATAGAGGTGATCTCACCCACATCCTGCATACCTTTCGACAAGCTGTATAAAATGGTGCTGATGATCTTCCCGTCTTCCAGTATCACAATGATGCCACCTGCCAGCCCTACGATCACCGCAGCAGAAAGAATGTCTTTCATCCCTTCAATAAATAATTTAGTGATGCGGTTCGGACTGTAATTCATGGCAATACCTGAAAGGATGCCCATGGCAAAGAACAGCGTTGCGATCTCCATAATGTACCATGCATAACCCATCACCCCAACAATGAGGAAGTAAATGGTAAAGGACAGGAGGTTCAGAATGAAAAAATGCACAGACTTGCGTAATGTAAAAAATCCGGTGATGGCAAATAAGATGGCGCCGGCCGGAACCATCATTAATTCTAAGGGCGGATAGTCGCCAACCCTCATGGGCGAATATGGATATTTCCAGGCGAATATCCCCATTGCAATAAGTGTTAGTCCATAGGTGATCCAGGCTGAGAGGGGAGTGTGGTATTTAACTTTTTCGCTTCCGGCTTCATGGCTTTTGCGCCAGTATTCGTCATCGTCATAAACATAGGAGGCGCGTGGGTTCCTCTTAACCTTATTGGCCCAGCGAAGAATATAAAAGATCCCGATAAAGTTGATCACGGCCCAGCAAAATAAGCGATATTCCAGTCCTGAGAAGAGGGGCAGCTCAGCAATGCCCTGGGCAATACCAATGGTAAAGGGGTTGAGTATAGCTCCGGCAAAACCCAGGCCTGCCGATACAAAAACAAGCCCCACCCCGGTAATGGAGTCATAGCCCATGGAAATGGACAGGGGGACCAGGATGATGATAAAGGCAATCGTTTCTTCGCTCATGCCGAATACTGCGCCGAAGATGGAAAACATAAGCATGATCATGGTCATCACAATGTTGTCAACCCCGATCTTACGGATGAAGCGAATCTTTTCAAGCTTCCTGGTAAAGCCCAGGAAGGAGAAAATCCCCACATCAATCGACTTGCTTTCGTTCAGTATCCAGAAGGCACCACCTATCATGAAGATGAATACAATGATGCCCGACTGCCGTTCGAAGCCTTCGAAGAGGGCGGCAAAAACCTCCCATGTTTGCGGTTGGCTTTCGATGGATTGGTACACCAGCTCGGTGGTTTCCTTTCCATCCTGCATGCTTAGCACTTCAACATATTCTCCACCGGGTATCATCCAGCTGAGAATGGCTGCTATAACGATAGTGTAAAATATAATCACATAGGTGTGTGGGAACTTCAGCTTTTTCGCCATGGCAGGATTTTCAGTGTGATTGCTTTAAATAGAAATTGCGTTTAGAAGAGTTCATCATATTTGGTCCAGAGGTAATCACCCAGCATCCAGGCTTCTTTTACCACCTTCTCACCCCATTTATTAGAGTATTCCGTTAGAAAAGCGCGTGCTTTTTCGGGGTTTTTCTTGTAGAGCCTC
The DNA here is from genome assembly GCA_029942245.1 of Bacteroidales bacterium. GTDB lineage: Bacteria > Bacteroidota > Bacteroidia > Bacteroidales > B18-G4 > B18-G4. The sequence continues at coordinate 5,766 of JAOZTN010000071.1, forward strand.
AGTGCTTCTTTTTCAATTTCTGCCTGATTGCCGAACATTTCTGCCTGCATAGGATCCCATACGGCATCCACATCGTGGCGCATATCGCCCCAGCGCTGTGCGGTGAGGGTCCCAAGGCGGTTAAAGGCCCACCAGGCTGACTCGGTAGAATAGCCATTCGGCCGGCCGGGGGTTTTATATGAAACAGGAAGATCTGAAACGCTGCAATATACAGGAATATAGATTGAGCTGGCCACATTGTCCTGCGCAAGCCAAACCACACCACCAATCTCATCGGGTAGCCAGTCGCGGCACTGAATAATGGTGGCATACATGGTATACCATCGGGCAATGGTCCGCTCGCCAAGCCATCCCCATCCGCCATTGATCCTGAACACTTTGTTCATGTCGTATGGCATAAAAGGATTGGCCAGTGGTGATAATACTGTTTTGCCTGAATCATCAGTTACAGTGATATCTTTCACGAAGTTGAAAGGCGTGCCTTCATAATAGTCTTTAAAGATACTCACCAGCTTTTCCATTGTAACCGGCTCATCGGGTTTTACTGAGAAGGGATGATTTTCAGCATTGGGGTCAAGATGAAGTGACGGGGCAACCAGGTCGAATACCCGCCATTCCCTTCGACGGGCTGCCAGGGATGTCCTGCTATGTGGTGCATATGCATAGCAAAACTGAAAATCTTCTTTTGATGCACACCAGCCTGAGTCCAGTGCCATATCATAGATATTTTTGGAGGCCATGAAATAATCACTATCCTTCGGATCGATCTGCTTGATGGTGCTGGCATTGGCGTTTACCGATATGTGATCATCAGGAACGCGCTGTGCTACCCAAATGGCTCCTACTTTTCCTTTTCCCGGACCAACGATCTCGAAGTGCCACACCTCTTTCTTATCGGCAATGGTAAGGCACTCACCGGCATCATTCCATCCGTATTGTTCTGTCAGCTCCCCGGCCATGCTGATGGCTTCGCGGGCTGTGGTACAACGTTCGAGCATGAGCAGGCAGAGCCGCTGGCAATCGATCAGGCCTTTGTCCGACTGCAACACAGCCCTTCCGCCAAAGGTAGATTCTCCTATGGCCAGCTGATGATCGTTCATACAGGGATATGCAGTATTGACGTAGCCATAGGTGCTGGAAACCTGTGGAATCTTTCCAATAGGAACATGGGCATAGCTGGGCATGGCAAAGCTGTCGCAGGCCGAGCGTTTGTACATGGTCACCATGCTGCCATCTTCATAGTTTATGGCAGGTACGATATCCATCCATGAACGTGTACGGTGGCTGTCGTCGGTATGTGAGGTAATCACCGATCCATCTACAGTAGCAAGCTTTCCCGCTGTGATGCTTGTACATTCATCAGGATATGGTGAAGGAGAGCGTGGATCTACCTGGGATGACAAAGATAAACACAGGCTAAGGGCTATAAAAAATGATAGCGATTTGAAAAGTTGGGGTCTTGAAATGGTCATAGTATAGCTTTTGAATTTATTTGAGCTAACTAAAATAGCAAATTATCCCCTGATGTTGATAAATGAGGCTGTGAATGTTTGAAACAGCTGCCTGTTTTTCATATGCCAGTATTGATTTATGTTAACTTTGCATTGCAGCTACTTTCAATTTTGTTAGCATGAGTGAACTCATCAAGCATGAATGCGGGATCGCCATGGTGCGATTGCTAAAACCGCTGGAATATTATCTTTCGAAATACGGTACGCCCCTCTACGGCCTGAATAAATTGCACCTGATGATGCAGAAGCAGCACAACAGGGGACAGGATGGTGCCGGGATGGCATGCCTGAAGTTCGACCTCGAACCAGGCAATAAATACATCAACAGAATACGCTCGAATTCTGTTTCATCCATACAGGATATCTTTAAAAGAGCCTATCAGCCATTCTCTGATATGGCCCTGAGTAAGCCTGAACGTCTCAATGATGTTCAATGGCTGAAAGAGAATATGGAGTTTTCCGGTGAGCTTTTTATGGGCCACCTGCGTTATGGTACTTTCGGTACCAATGTGGTAGAAAACCTCCAGCCGATGATCCGTTTTAACAATTGGATGACCAAGACCCTGGTGCTGGCAGGAAATTTTAACATGACCAATGTTGATGAGCTTTTTAACCTGCTGATCGACATGGGCCAGTATCCTGTGGAGACATCGGATACCGTCACCATTATGGAAAAGATTGGACATTTCCTGGATGCGGAAAACGAAAAACTTTACCAGCAGTTTAAAAAGGATGGTTTTGAAAAGAGGGATATCTCCCCACGTATTGCGGATAGTATAAATATTCAGGAGATACTGATCAACTCAAGTAAATCCTGGGATGGGGGATATGCCATTGGCGGAATGTTGGGCCATGGTGACGCCTTCCTTATGCGAGATCCATCAGGCATACGTCCTGCCTTCTATTATGCAGATGATGAGGTGATTGTGGCTGCATCTGAAAGACCGGTCATTCAAACTTCCTTCAATGTTTCACAGGATGATGTGAAGGAATTACAGCCCGGGCATGCCCTTGTGATCAAGAAAAATGGATCATACACAGAGGAAGCCTTCCTGGATCCTCTCGAGAGAAAGTCTTGCTCATTTGAAAGGATTTACTTTTCCCGTGGGACGGATTCTGATATTTACCGGGAACGGAAACGCCTGGGGCGGGCGCTGGTGCCTGCTGTTATGGATGCCATAGATAACGACCTGCATAATGCAGTATTCTCGTACATTCCAAATACCGCCTCGTCGGCATTCAGGGGGATGATCAATGAACTTCATAATGTTTGCGACGATATCAAACATAAAGAGATCAGCGAGATCGATCCGGCAAAAGATTCCGCAAAGCTGCAGGAGATCCTTTCTTTCCGTCCGAGGGTTGAGAATATTGCGGTAAAAGATGTAAAGCTTCGCACTTTTATCACCCAGGATAGTCAGCGTGATGACCTTGTCGGTCACGTATATGATGTTACTTATGGGATCATACGTCCGGGTATCGATAATCTGGTAGTGATCGACGATTCCATCGTTCGCGGAACAACCTTGAAGCAAAGCATCATTCGTATCCTGGCACGTCTGGAGCCTAAGAATATCATCATTGCATCATCTGCCCCGCAGATACGTTACCCCGATTGTTATGGGATCGACATGGCTAAACTGGGCGATTTCATTGCTTACAAGGCTGCCATCGAATTGCTGAAAGAAACAGGAAGGCAGGACGTGATCAATGAAGTGTACCGAAAATCCAAAGATCAGCAAAGCCTACCCAAGGAAGAGATTGTGAACTATGTGAAGGAAATTTATAAGCCCTTTACTGCACAGGAGATCTCTGATAAGATTGCCGTGCTCCTGACTCCACCGGGACTCAAACCCGGACTGAAGATCATTTATCAGAGCATTGAAGACCTTCACAGGTCAATACCGGATCATAAAGGTGATTGGTATTTTACGGGAAATTATCCAACCCCGGGAGGCAATAAGGTGGTCAACCTTTCTTTTATACACTATATAGAGGGGACGAATAAGCGGGCTTATTGATCATTATATGCAGCGGAGATCTTTGCTGCAAGTTCAACAAATTCTTCCTGGCTCATCTCAACAGCCGGCTTTTTAAAATCGATATCGTATACGCTGTTTATGGGAACCAGATGAATATGTGCATGCGGCACTTCAAGGCCGAGAACTGTCATCCCCATACGTTTACAGGGAACAACCTTTTCAATGGCCAGACCTAGATGTTTGGAGAATTTTATCATCTCTCCAAGTAGTTCATCTTCAAGGTCGAAGATATAATCTGTCTCTTGTTTTGGTATCACCAGAGTATGGCCTTTGGCCAGGGGCCTGATGTCGAGGAATGCAAAAAATTTGTCGTCTTCTGCTACCTTGTAGCTGGGGATTTCCCCCTCAATGATCCTGGTAAAAATGCTTGCCATGGTACAAGGATTTATGGATAAAAAAAGATACTGCCCGGTACAGCAGCCGGACAGTATCAAAGATACACAAATATATAACGCCTAAAATGTGTTCAGATCAGGTGGGCGCATGATACCGAACCACTTCAGTACCCTTTCGCCCTTGTTGGTATTTACATGAATGATGTATATGCCTCCGGCTACCATGACCCCGGCAAAATTCTTGAGGTCCCAGTCCATGAAGGTTTCGTCGGAATCTTTGGTGAGTTGTCTTACCAGCGTTCCATTGATATTATATATGGTGATTGTAGTCTGCTCAGGCAGATTGGTGATCTTAACCCTGTTATCGAGCGCGTTATTTTCATAGCTATCATAAGCATAGTATGGATTTGGAACTACCCTGATCAGGTCCAGGTCGGTCTCAGCCTTACTATCACTATACAGAGTTGTTGCCACACCCTCGGTCTTAAAGCCATAGGCAGGCCAGTTTGTTCCTGTACCGGCATATTCAGGATTGTTTGGTAAAGAGTAATACCTCCGGTATGGCTTCGACATACGTATACTCAATTTCCAGTCATTCCCCTCTGGTAGCCACTCTTCATCTTCAACCGAAAGAGGCATTCCTACCCACATGGTAGTTGATAAAAGCATGGCCTGGTACCTGACCTGCCAGAGGGGATGGTGTATGAGCGTATCAAAGAGGGTATGCATTTGTCGGCAGGCATCATAAGCAGGAAAAATGTAGGTGTTCGAATCGTTATTTGGCTCTCGTATGGTATGATCCATAACATATACATAGTGCATGCCTCCAAATAAAGGTGTTCCGGAAAAATCGTATTGATTGGGCGAAGGGTTAAACAGCATGTCGCGCCCATTTTCCCCTACCAGGAATGAGTTTTCGCCAAAAATGATGTTCATACGTTCGCCTGTTTCAAGATTGATGGCATAGCCGGGAAACCATCCCATTCCAGCTACCCCGATATAATTTGGGTCGTCCGGATCATTGCTTGGCCCGCTGCCGGCGGCTGCCGGATTACCATCCTTGTCGACAGATGGAGCGGACCTGAGTTCAAAGCGCCTGGCATTCCCCTCAGAGAGAATGCTTTCAGGGCACATCTCAATAACCATGGCACGTGTCCACTTCGATTTGTCGGCAGTAAAAACAATGTTTACGCTGGCGAGGTCGGCCATATCGGAATCCAGCTTGGAGCTACGGTTAAATGACGGACCGGTATTGTTCTGGCCATTATATGCTGTTAAGAGGTAGGGCGCCCAGGTTCCTGAGGCGATCTTTTCAAATACTGATTCAGGATCGTATGGATGATCAGGAGCATCCCAGTCGTTCAGGTTGCTCGGATCATCCTGGTCCTGGTAGGTTCCTGCCCGGATCCAGTCAGCAGCGCTTCCCGGAAGGTCGATGTCTTCAACACCGGTGACCCACCTGTGCGAACTGTCCTGATAGCTGGCGTAGCTTGTGATCAGGCCGTTGTTAACTGCGAGACTGTCACCCGGGTACAGCGGTTGATTGATTTGTATGGACAGGCCCAGATCAAGAAATAATTGCTCATTATCAAGATTGATGTCCTTATCAGATACGTAAACATCCCCGTTAACTATATTTTTTAGCACCCATTGCGCAGAATCTATCTTGATTGTATCTCCCTCCGAATACACTACATCTGTAAAGTCAAGGCGGTATTCAGCATTGATCACATTCAATGGATCGACCACCTTTACGTTCAGTGGTCCCAAACCATATTCATAGGTAGCGTCATATGCAATAGGATAGTCTGGGCTTCCCAGAGTATTGTTAAGGTCAGCCGGTGGCCTGGAAAGGATCTCTTCCATGCTTTCATCGGTAAGTTCAAGGAGCATGCCGCCGTTGCCGTTCCCTTCAATTCTGCTGATGCTGGGACCCAGCCCGTAAGAGGAATTTAATACGGTCCCGTTTACGGTTGGGTGTGGTATTGCGGTATAGGTGCGAATATTTCTCCTTCCTGCCAGGTAAGGTTTTTTCTGCCCTAAGAGTCCATTCAAAATGCCCGGCTCCTGGCTGTATTGCATGTACTCATTGTATGAGTAAGCCACAACGGTATAATAATACTGTTTGAAATTGGTCAGCTGGCGGTTGGTCGTGCCAAAAGCATCCTCAGTGATCATAAATGAGTGCCTGACCCCGTTATCACCTCCTTCAACCTCAACGATGGGCACGTTGGCCTGGATATCCTTGTTGTAATAGTAGTTTACCAGCATACCCACACCATTTTTCATGTCGAATTGAGCCACCAGTCGTACCATGTCCGGATTGTCTTTACTTTCCAGTGTTATCGTGGCATTGGCCAGCTGATAAATCTGATAGCCTTCGAAACGGTAAAGTGAATCACTCCTTTGTGTCGAGTCGATCGGATGGGGCTGAGTAATTGTGTTATCATACTCTAAATATTCTTCCAGGTAGTTATTAGAGATTTGTGAGTTGGAGAGGTAAAAGATCAATTCTTTGTTGAGCTCGACTATCGACATGTCGGGAGCATCCGGGCCATCCAGCACCTTAAAGCAATTGTCGAAGAGCTTCTGGCATTTGTCATCTACTACACGCAGCAATTCCACAGAAGCCCAGGGTCCTCCTGAGGAGGCCCGGGCCCATGGAATTCCTACAGTAATATAATTAACAGCACCGGGCTCGAGGGTAAATGGTCCTGCCGACTGCATAAATCGCCTGTCGAAGGGATTATTGTCGGCATTTTCCTCAGTCCAGTACAATCCATTCTGGTTATAGCCGCCGTTTGGGGGAATGCCCTGGGTGCCCCAGTTACAGGGGTCAGAGTCGCCGGGAAACATAAAGTCACATTCAGGGCCTACCGCTCCTGAATTAAAATGTGCATTCCCACCATAGAGCATATGGGTATTGTCGCGCCAGAAGCCACGAAGATAGTTGTAGTATTCCGGAGCTATACGTGGGTCACCCTGCGGGCTGTTGTCATTGTTGTGATATACAAAGCGCCGCATCCCGAAGCGTTCATCATCGATAATATCGTTGCCAAAGTTCACCCCATTGATGGCCATCTGGTCCCACTCAAAAGGTGAGTTGATGATGGAACAATCACCGGTAAATTCGGGGTTGTCCCTACCATCAGGGTTAATATACGGACCCTGGAAAAAATCCACACCGATGGCAGGTGGCTGATCGCCATAGGCTTCAGGCTGTGAGTTCCCATCGACGGATTTCCCATTGTAACAATATCCTAGCCCCCTGGCAACATCACAACCCACATAATCATCGTCAGAGTATCCCAGATCAGTATCAACCCATGGGCTAAAAAAGGTATTTTGAAGGGTGAAAGTCGATCTGTTGATGATCTCATAGGTATAAAAGGTCATATTGTTGATCTCGTCATTGGTTGAGAAGCCAAAGGCCTGTGCCCGGATCTCAAATCCAATAGAGGCTCCCTGTGTTTCGGAATGAAAGTTCCCTTTATCGTTGAATATCCACCACAGCGTCTCATCGCCCTTCAGCACCTGGTCTACCAGTATACTGCCGTGCACAGTCCCTGCCTGGGTTTCTTCCATTGTTTGCTGGGGCACATAGCTTGGATCCCCGGCAAAGTTCAGGGGGCAGAGTTCGTTGGTAATATCATAATAGGGATAATCGCCGGCATTGGGGTCATAGTCACCATCACCATCTACATCACGAAAAGGGGCGAGATAATAGCTCTGGTTTTTGGCAACATCTCCGTGAGCAGGATAATCGAGGATGGATTTAGGAATTGAGTAATCAGGGTATTCCGTGGCCCTGTCTTCACTGTGCCACCAGCCCAGATATTCATCGATCTCGGCCCTGGTCATTCTGAAATGCTTGTCGTATTCAGCACATGTCACTTCATCTACAGAAGCTGTACCATCAATGGTAAGTGGTCCCGGCCAGTAATCGTTCCCGCTACCACGAAATCGCAGAGCCGCGAGTTTCAGCTGATCATTCACATCAAGGCCTCCAATCCAGAGAGACCCGGCATACAAAGATGTGGCATTGCCGTTAGCCGGTATAAAATACTGTGAAAAGTTTGTCAGGTCCCACCACATATCTCCACCGGTATTGATGCGAGCCCTGACATTGTTGACGTTGAGATAGCGAAAGCCTGCTGCTGCTGAGCAACCTGCGGCATTCTGTTTTATCTCTGCCGGGGGCGATGAATTATTGCCGCCACGGTACTTTTTACCAAGGCAGTGGTAAGGAGGGACGAGTAGTAATGTAATGACGAGTGCATAGGGTAGGCGTTTTTTCATATCTCAAGGTTTTTGGTTCGGTACGCTATGCACAAAATGAGAAGATGTAAAGAACGGTCTATTAGTTTTAGCTCATTTTGTTAATGGAGATAAAAAATATGACAATCCACACCTGAATTCAAGCATAAAAAAGGAAGCGGTAACTTCCGTTCAGTTAACGGTTTAATCAGAAAAGGATACGGGGTACTTACCTGGAGATTTCTACGATCTCAAAGGTTACTTTCCCGGCAGGAACCTGGATGTCGGCAGTGTCACCGACCTTTTTCCCCAGCAGGCCTTTGGCAATAGGAGAGCTCACGGAGATCTTCCCGGCCTTGAGGTCAGCTTCATTCTCAGGAACAAGGGTATATGTCATTACCGCTTTATTCTTCAGATTTTTGATTTTCACCACGGACAGGATGAGCACCTTGGAAGTGTCCATCTTTGATTCATCGATGATGCGTGCATTCCGGATCTCACTCTGCAGTTTTGAAATTTGCAATTCGAGCATGCCCTGGGCATTTTTTGCAGCATCGTATTCGGCATTTTCAGATAGGTCGCCTTTATCCCGTGCTTCTGCTATTTGCTTGGAGATATCAGGGCGTTCAACTGATTCGAGATGTTCAAGTTCTTCTTTCAATTTCTGAAAGCCTTCCTTAGTATAATATTTTACTTCATCCATCGAACTTGTCTTTGTTTTGAAAAAGAATGAAAGACCCTGCAAGAGGGCCTTTCATTTATGTGATTAATAAAAGTTTAAATTAAGTGTGTCCTAGAACACAACGCGAACACCGATACTATGTGTTCCTGAGAACGGGTCGGTAGCCCTGTAAGAGTAATCGATATCGATAGAAGAGCCTTTCTCTTTGTTCAGAGGTACGGCCACTGTGATACCGGCGCTTGGTCCGGTGAAAACTGTGGTGCGGTCTTCCTTTTTTGTAATACCATCCTCGTAGGTATAACCAACGCGGAGCATCAGGTAAGTTTTCAGGGAATATTCCAAACCACCAATGAACTGGTCTTTCCCGAAGGAGTTCGACCTGAAGTTGGCAGCAACGGTAATCCTGTTCCAGTCACCAATATAGAAATCGTATGAAGCACCGATATCCAGGGCAGTGGGAAGCTCGAACGACTCAGAAGGCATGCTCATAGAGAAAGCATTATCCTGTTCTGGCAGGAAGGCTGAGCGGAGCAGACCATCACCAGAGAATTTCATTCTCGGTCCAATATTTTTCAAGGCAATACCAAACTTGACCTGATCCATCTCACCGGTAACATATTGGATACCGGCATCAATGGCGATCCCCTGTGCGCTGGCATCAGCAATCGTTTCAGAAATGATCTTGATGGTTACACCCCCATAAATACTGTTTGAGAAAGCTTTAGAATAAGCTACGGCAATATTCATCAAACTGGGTTTGAAAGTACCACGACCCCCTTCTGGAGAATCAGGTGTGGTAACCTCTATCTCCCCGAAGCTCATTGATACTACGCTCAAACCAATAACCCCGGCGTCGCCTATCCTCTGAGAAAAACCGAATGCAAACATATTGATGTCGGATCCTTTCAAATAGGTTGTATGGGAGAACACCAGCTCGGTCCTGTTAGTAAAAGCCAGACCGGCAACATTAATAAACATGGACTCAAGTCCGGTAACGTTTGAGGTTGAAACATTACCCCAACCCGAACTACGGGCCCAGGGATTGATTAACAACTCAGTGGCTCCAGCCTGTCCCGAACGGTCCTTATTCCCTGCATACATGCTCTCCGGAATGATCAACATACCGACTATGACGAGTGTAATTAAGTATTTATAAAAACTCTTCATACTTACTATATTTAGTGTTATTAATTTCATTTTCTCAAACATGCATTAGAATGTGTTCAGATCCGGTGGACGCAAGATACCAAACCATTTCAGCACTCTTTCGCCCGCATTTGTCTTAACATGTATG
>JAOZTN010000072.1:0-15810 GCA_029942245.1 Bacteroidales bacterium
ATATCCGTCATTAAAAATGTGCATTTCATTGGCCCGGTACGGGCCAAACATCGATAGAAAAATAGAATTATACCGTAAAGGGCGCCCTGTAGGGGCGCAACATTATTTGTTTTTTACCCCAAAGAAAGCATCTAACACATAACCCTTATCCATCAGATCCTTGCGTTGGCTTTTGTAAAAGTCCCGCAATGTTTCGGTGGTCACAGAAAAGGTGATACCATATTGAATTTCTTTTTCAGATGTGATCTTCATTTCACCATCATAGGCTTCGCCCATGTTCATGTTGCCGAGTTCTTCGGTGTTGTTGGGTGAGAGATAATACTTGTTGACAGCTGCAGAAGATTTCACCATACCCACGATCTCGAAATTGGGCACGCCATCCCTGACTGCGATCACCGGCCCGCCGCTGAAGCCCTGGTTAAACACTGCATCGATCAGAAAAGAGCCTTTTCGTATCCTGTCGGGATCACTTACGATTCCGCGCGTGATCATGGCATGCCCGAGTGGGTAACCCATGATATATACGAAGCTACCCCATTCTAACTCATGGGAATCCCCCATGGGGTAGCCGAATACAGATGTTTCGGCCTGTATGGGCCCCGTGACCTCTTTTCCGAGTATGGCAATGTCGGTGCGGCGGTCGATGGCCAGTATCTGGAGATCTTCCCCCGGAGGAGACATGCTGATGTTATTTTGCTGCCGGGCCTTGATGCCGATCACCTGGATGTATTGATTATCGGGATAAGGGTAGTATGTGATCACAGTATCGGGATAGTCCACAATGTGAGCACAACTGAGATATGCAATATTCTGTCCTGTATAGGAAATGGTCATGGCCGTTCCTCCTACACTCTCTGAGAAGATGTCTGTTGCAGTGGCATCCTTATAAGTGCCACGCTCCCGGATCTGATCATTTCTGACTTTGCTCTCAAGGGTAAACGAATAGGTTTTATAGAAGACCAGCACATCGAGTTTCACCAGAGTAGAAGCAATATCTTCCAACTGCTCTGAACAATTTCTGTAAGGGAATTCACTGTCGTATTTGCCATCCGACAGGGTAGGGTATACCGCCTCATAAGTTGTGCTCTTGCAGGAAATAGCAAACAGCACAATGAGTGCCATCATTGTATAGATGCTTCTTTTCTTCTTCATTACCTTGAGTATAAGGATTCAATGTAAAGTTAAGAATAATACCAGAAGAGGATCGAAAAGTAAAAAACGAGTATCAAGTATCAAGTATCGAGTCTCAAGTCTCAAGTCTCAAGTCTCAAGTCTCAAGTATCAAGTCTCAAGTATCCTACAGATCGCGTTTCTTCATTATCCAGTATGCCAGGCCAATGAATAATATCATATAGGCAAATACCAGTGCAGCATCCAGTATGCCGACATACTCCTGGAAGGATACGCCAAAGAGGCTCATGATGGATGTGTTCGGAACATCGATCATGGTGCCAATGACGTGTTTAGGCATATAATCGCCGATATAATCCGGAAGGTAATAACGGGCAACGGGTTCTACGATATAGAAATATAAAAGCATCAGGCCGATGGCAAAGCCAGACCGTTTTACCAGTATGCCAATGAGGAACGCCATACACAGGTAAGTGAATATTTCCAGGTAATAGGCCAGCAGGAATTCCATTTTTCCAAAGAACTTTCCTACGGTGACATCATCTGTGTGCATGAGTCCGAGGATGCTCCCTATGATGAATACCAGCAAAGTGGCAAAGAGGGTAATCATCGCAATGGTGGCCAGTTTGCTCTTGAGAAAATCCCAGCGGCTCATCCCACAGATAACGTTCTGGCGGATCGTTTTATATGAGTATTCGTTGGTGATCAGAATGATCACTACCACGCCCAGGAATATCTTGAAATAACCGGCAATGTACACCAGGTTATGCCAGATATCGGGCAGGCTGTAAGCACTCAGCCCCGGCAGGGGGATAGGGCTTTTCTTATTGGCCTCTTCGGCCAGATTATCCAGGAAGCCCTGCACTCCAAAGAAAAAGAGGATGATCAATAGGGCGTATAATCCCGTCAGGATCCAGAAAACTTTGCTTCCCCGGATCTTCTTGAAATCGATTTTCAGTAGTTTGAACATTTCTAAGATGTTAATTCAAGGAAATAGTTTTCAAGACTTCTCTTTCTGATGGCAAGGTGTGTGAGTGTGCTTCCCTGAGAGAAAAGGGAACGGTTCAGGTCATCGCTTTGATAGCTTTCTTTCAGGTTTACAAGGAAGATCATGTTTTCCTTTTCCACCGAGATCACATTTTCATTTTCTTTCAGCTTAAGCTCAAGGCTTGCCATATCTTCCGCTGCCACTTCCACAAGTGTGGATGCGTTTACGATATCGGATACTTTTCCCGTAAAAATATTTTTCCCTTTTTCAAGCACGACCACATGAGAACATATCTTTTGTACCTCATCGAGCAGGTGGCTTGCCAGGAGAATGGTGATTCCCCTGGTCGAGATCTTTAGGATGAGTTCCCTGATCTCTGCAATTCCCTGGGGGTCAAGGCCATTGGTGGGCTCGTCGAGGATGAGCACTTCAGGGTTTCCTAGCAGCGAAGCCGCAATCGCCAGCCGTTGCTTCATTCCCAGTGAATATGTCTGGAATTTACTATTCCGGCGTTCCGTCAGGTCGACGATATCCAGCAATTCCGGGATGCTGTCATAAGAACAGCCTTTGATATCGGCAACGATCTTAAGGTTGGTCTCTCCCGAGAGATAAGGATAAAAAATGGGCACTTCCAATATGGCCCCGATTTTTTTCCGGTCTTCCTTTGACGGTTCCTTGCCAAACCATGAAAATGTGCCTCCGCTGGCGTTGATCACAGACAATACAATGCCGAGGGTGGTGGTCTTACCACTTCCGTTTGGTCCAAGGATACCAAAAACATTACCGGACTGCACCTGTAAACAAAGGTTATCGACAGCTTTGATCCTGCCGTAGTTTTTGCACAGGTTCTGAATGCTTAATACGTTTTCTTCCAAGCTTGAAGTTTTAGAATATTCTTGACGTCAATTGCAATAATATGAATATATGACGCTACTTCAGTGAAAATATTACAATAATGCAGTTGTTTTTATAAACAAATCACTTTTAATGTTAATTTTGTAGCGGATAATGACTTATCAAGAATTTTAAAAGAATTTTTATGAAAATTGCGAACAACACAGTGGTCTCAATGACCTATACCCTTACAGAAAATGATGAGAAAGGTAACATGGTCCAGGAGGTAGAAAAAGACAAACCTTTCGTATTTCTCTATGGATCAGGTTTTCTTCTTCCTAAATTCGAGGAAAATATCCTTGGAATGGAAGCCAGCACCAATTATTCCTTCCCGCTTACCAGCGACATAGCGTATGGTCCCAAGCGTGATGATGCATTAATGGAGCTGGATAAGAAGATCTTCGAGATCGAAGGAAAGATCGATGAGAATATCCTCTTCGTCGGCAACGATATTCCTATGCAGAATGACAATGGCCAGACCATAATGGGTAAGGTACTTGAAATTTCAGATGAAAAGGTGAAGATGGATTTCAACCATCCCCTGGCTGGCATCGACCTTTTCTTTAAAGGCGAGATCGTTGATGTACGTGAAGCAACAGCAGAAGAGATTGAGCACGGACACGTGCACGACCCAGAAGGTCACGATCATTAGATATCCGATATTCGATATCCGATATCCGATATTCGAAGTGGGAGGTACCTGATACCTTGTACTTAATACCTGATACTACTTATAGATAAGGAATACCGCCGGTTGCTTGTGAATAGCCGGCGGATTTTTTTTCCACCTGCCCACCGTCATAGTCCGTATCATTTCGTCTTTCGTAGTAAGCATACAGGCAATACAAAGCCGGGTTTCGGAATGGCAACACTCAAGGATGGCATCAAATAATTTCATGTTCCTGTAGGGGGTCTCTATGAAGATCTGGGTTTGATTATTCCGGTACGCGTCCTGTTCAAGTTTCTTGATGGCTGTTGTACGTGGTTTTGAATCGATGGGCAGATAGCCATGAAAAGTAAAGTTTTGCCCATTGAAACCGGAGGCCATAAGCGCCAGGGTGATGGACGAAGGTCCTGAAAGCGGGACCACCCTGATATTTTTCTCATGTGCCAGGCTAACCAGGACAGAGCCGGGATCGGCCACACATGGTGTGCCGGCTTCCGACATCAGGCCCATGTCATGGCCTTCCAACAAAGGCTTTATGAATTCCGGTACCTCTTCCGGACTGCTGTGCTCGTTGAGCAGGAAGAAGTGCAGCGAATCAATATCGATTTCTCTGTCGACTTTTTTCAAAAAACGTCGTGCTGTGCGAAGATCTTCCACGACAAAATGCCTGATCTTGCCAATGGTGTCTTTGAGGCTTGCCGGCATCACATCTCCAAGCTGGCTATCTCCCAATAAAGTTGGTATTAATATTAAACTTCCATGTTTCATGTTCATTGTCATTTATTCCATGTTCATCCATGGCAGTGTATCCAGATCTATATTGCCGCCTGACAAAATGATGCAAACTTTCTTTCCCTTCACATCCAGCTTGTTTTCAAGTATGGCTGCCAGTGGTACGGCAGATGATGGTTCAACAATGATTTTCATGCGCTCCCATATAAGCCGCATCGCCTTAACAATGCCTTCTTCGCTTACTGTAACTATAGCATCTACATACTCACGGATGATGGGGTAGGTGAGGGACCCCAGTGATGTTAGCAGTCCGTCGGCAATGGTCTGAGGATTTTCAGATGGGATAAAGCGGCCCTCATAGAAGGATCGATATGCATCATCAGCCATCACAGGCTCGGCAGCGACTACCTGTGTCTGGGGAGATAAATATTTTGTTGTCAGGGCGGTGCCACTAAGCAATCCACCTCCACCCACGGGTGCCATCATGATATCCATGCTGCCAATCTCATCAAAGATTTCCAGTGCACATGTTCCCTGCCCGGCGATGATGCGATAATCGTTGTAAGGATGGACTTCCAATGCACCGGTTTGTTCTATGATCTTTTGCAATGTTTCCTCGCGTGCCTGTAGTGTTGGTTTGCAGAAGGTGATCTTTCCACCATAACTCTCAACTCCTGCTACTTTCACTTTAGGCGATGTCTCAGGCATTACTATGTAGGCTTCTGTTTTGCGGAGTGAGGCAGCCCGGGCCAGTGCCTGGGCATGGTTGCCGGAGGAGTGTGTGCCTACTCCGTTTTTCAGCTGATCTCCGTCAAGGGTAAATACCGCATTACAGGCACCCCGTGATTTGAAGGCTCCTGCCTTTTGCATGTTCTCGCATTTGAAGAATAGTTCCGCACCCACCATCATATTGATACCAGCACTGCTCAGTATGGGCGTACGGTGGATATAGGGCTGAATACGTTCAGCAGCAGCTTGGATAGTGTCCAGGAGAGGAAGAGACATAGGTATTCCTTTTCCAAACGAATGTACGAAATTTCACGGAAGCTTTAAGGGGATAGAAGCTAATTCAGATGTTCTTTGACTATACGGTCGCAAGCCCTGTCCATCATATCATAAACCTTGTCGAAACCGGAAGGCCCGCCATAGTATGGGTCTGGCACTTCATCGTCAGAACCTTCATTTACAAGGTTGAGGATGTAATCTACCTTCTTGCTGTCGTCGTCGCTGCGCACCAGGCGCATCACATCAGCATGGTTCATGGCATCCATTACAAGGATCTTGTCATAATAGTCGAAATCCTCCACGGTGAATAAACGCGCCACTTTATTGCTGATATCGATATCGTGTTTCTTTGCAGTTGAGACAGAGCGTGGGTCGGGGTGCTGACCTTCATGATAAGGCTCAAATCCGGCCGAATGTATGGTTCCCGGGATGTTGTATTCTTCAAATTTCTTTTTGAGAATTCCTTCGGCAAGAGGGGAGCGGCAGATATTACCCAGGCAAACAAAAAGGATTTTCATGGTTATCTGGATTCTAGGGTTTTGAAGCTAATAGATTGGGGGCGGCAAGCAAGGCTTACATCTTGATCTTCTTGTTGAGGTCTTCAACATAGATTCTGAATTGCTTGTCGGTATCGATGAGGTTGTTGACAGTGCGGCAGGCATGAAGCACGGTCGCATGGTCCTTATTTCCGCAATGCAGTCCGATGGTGGCCAGAGAGGCCTTGGTGTGCTTCTTAGCAAAATACATGGCCAGCTGGCGGGCCTGAACGATCTCCCTCTTTCTTGTTTTTGAATTGATCACATCGAGTGAAAGGTTGAAATAATCGCATACCACCTTTTGGATGTAATCGATGGAGATCTCCCGGGCTGTGCTCTTCACGAACTTGTCTATCATCTGCTTGGCCAGCTCAAGGGTAATGGCTTTCTTGTTCAGCGACGATTGTGCAAGAATGGAGATCAGGGCACCTTCAAGCTCACGGATGTTGGTGTTGATGCTATAAGCGAGGTACTCCAGTACTTCCTGGGGCATCTCTATGCCATCGTTGTACAACCTTTTCTGCAAAATGGCGATCCTGGTCTCGAAGTCGGGTGCCTGCAGATCGGCAGCAAGTCCCCACTTAAACCTGGAGAGCAAACGTGGTTCCATACCTTTCAGCTCTATCGGCGGCTTGTCGGAGGTGATCACGATCTGCTGTGCATTCTGGTGCAGGTGGTTGAAGATGTGGAAGAACACATCCTGTGTTTTTTCTTTTCCTGCGAGGAACTGGATATCGTCGATGATGAGCACGTCGATCATCTGGTAGAAATGAACGAAGTCGTTCTGATTGTTGTTCCTGACGGATTCGATATACTGTGCAATGAACTGCTCAGTAGGTACATAAAGGACAGTCTTCTCGGGGAAATTAGTCTTTACCTGTATACCGATAGCATGTGCCAGGTGTGTCTTTCCCAGACCTACATCGCTATATATTAATAACGGATTAAAGGAAGTCTTTCCGGGGTTTTCAGAAACTGCAAAGCCGGCTGAACGGGCAAGGCGGTTGCAATCACCTTCAACAAAATTATCGAAAGAGTAAGAATCGACAAGCTGCGAATTTACCTTGATCTTTTTCAATCCGGGGATGATGAAAGGATTGGGGATCTCTTTTGCTCCATCTCTATTGATGTCGATAGGCATCGGTACAGCGGGGTTCTTTATGGCTTTCTTATTGGATGTGGGTACTTTAATTGAGTAGGGATTGTTCGACTGGAATGAATTATCCATGATAATACTGTATTCCAGGCGCCCTTCATGTCCAAGTTCTTTCTTGAGCGTCTTCTTTAATAAAATAATATAATGCTCCTCCAGCCATTCGTAAAAGAATTGGCTGGGGACCTGAATGGTAAGTACATTATTCTCGAGCTTCAGAGGCTGAATGGGAACAAACCAGGTCTTAAAACTTTGGTAGTGGATGTTATCCTTAATGATTTTAAGGCAGCTTTCCCATACCTCAACGGCATTCCTTTCCATTAGCAATCGAAAATATTAAAGATTTGCAGTATTATGATTCGTTTCTGTCTTGCTTGGCCGGCTTTTTCCGCTCTCTCAGTCTTGTATCCGGCAGCAAAAACTAGTTAACAAATATGAATCAAAAAAAGTTAAAAAAAAACACCTTGTCCTATTGACTTTTAAAAAAATTTGTCGTATCTAAATGGATAAGTGTTCGCCGTCCTTTTTCTGCCTTTATATAATTCTGTATTTCACGTTATTGGCTGGAAATAGTAGTAAATATCCCAGGGTTTTCTTCCGTTTATAAAAGGGTTTTTCTCAAGAAAAAACCGCAATTTTTGCATCTTTTTTTTTGATCAGTCATTTGATAAGCCTTTATCTGGCGTCAGACTGTTTTTAAATAATCAATTTTTACGCCGTGAATTTTATTAAAGCGTTCATATACTTTATTGCTTGAATTTTTTCTGACTTTGAAATTGAGCTTACAACTTAATTGAAAGTCCTGATCTGCAACTTTCAGAGCCTCATCTTTTATCACCCGCATCACCTCATTCATTAGAGGATATTCGAAAGATAATTGGTAAACGTCATTCACCGTTAAGCTAATGATAACAGCTGTTTCCAGCGCATCTCTTGTGGCAGATTTATAAGCAGTGATCAGCCCTGAAATCCCCAATTTTGTTCCCCCGAAATACCTGATTACCACTACCAATATATTGGTCAGATCTTTGGACTGTAATTGTCCAAATATGGGCCTGCCTGCGGTGCCCGAAGGCTCCCCGTCATCATTGTATCGATGGGCTGATTTGTCGAATCCAAGCACGTAGGCATAGCAGTGATGCCTGGCATCATGGTACTCTTTTCTTAAGTCCTCAAGTTTCTCTTTTACCTCCTCTTCAGTCATCACTGGAACGGCAACGGCAATGAACTTGCTTCCCTTTTCTTTATATAAACCTTTTGATGGATTTGTGATGGTATGATATGTGTCTTCGAACAGCATCAGGCTAGGCGTTTGCGATCAATAAAATGGCAAGTATAGCAAGGAAGATTCCGATCCAGTTTCTGCTGCTTAGTTTCTCCCTGAAGAACAGAAATCCGACCAGTGCACTGAGGGTAACAACCCCTGCATTCGTAACAGGAAACACAACCGAACTGGTATAGATGCCCATAGCCTTTAAAATATAAAAAGTCGATCCGAAATTGATCAGTCCAAGGACACTTCCACCAACAATGGTATGCCATGTGATGCGTTGTTTTTTCTCAACGTACCTCTTTCCGCTAATAAATAAACCCAGCACCAGGGAAGTCAGGAAGATGACAGACAGAAACAGGGTAAGGTCATTGGTATCCGACACGAAGTGATGTTCAGAATACTTCATCAGGGTGTCGTTGATCCCGTTGCCGAGGAACAATAGCAGGGGCAGTATGACGTATTTTCGGGGAAAGGATCTGTGCTTCCCCCCACCCAGGGTGAGATAGAAAGCAAGCAAGGCGACGACCACACCGATAGCGGCCAGAAGGCTGATCTCTTCCTGCAACAACAGCAAACCGGCGATTACCGGTATCACTACCGACATCTTACTTGCTACCGAGGTAAGGGCTACGCCCACCCTTTGTGAAGATAATGCAAAAATAAAAAATGTAGAAATGAAGGTCGCCCCCAGTATCAAAGCAAACTCAAACCAGTCCTTCCCGATAATGATCTCCGGTGTGATCTTACCATTATATATAATAAAGCCAAATCCGGTCGCCACAATATAATTTATGGTAAGCGCCTGCCAGTTGTCGATCTTAAATCTGTTAAACAGCTTTAGCACCACAAAGATGGCAGTTGACTGCAGTACGGTTAGGATGAGGTATATCATAATGACTTCTTATTGCCTGAGTTTTTCAATGGATTGCAATATTAGCTCATTTGTGGCAGGTAAGGCATATGCCGGTTCAATTTTATGTTCCTCCAGTGAACTGATGGCATCTTTAATGGCCAGCCAGACAGAGAATGCAAGCATAAAGGGTGGTTCTCCCACGGCCTTGCTTTTCCTGATGGTGTTAGGGTTGGGCACATGTTCCATAAGGTTTACCACAAACTCTTCAGGAATATCCATGATCGTTGGGATCTTATAGGTGTCAGGCGAATGGTTGAGGATTCTGCCTTCCTTATCGTATCTGATATCTTCTGTTGTGCACCACCCAAGACCCTGTACGAAGCCCCCATAGATCTGCCCGCGATCTATTTCCGGATGCAGCGAATCGCCCACATCATGTAAAATATGTGTACTTACCAGCCTGACATGCCCACTTAGCGTATCTAGCTCGACCTCTGTTACTGCCATGCCGAAAGCGAAATAATGAAATGGCCTGCCACGGCCACTTTCCTTATCGAAATGTATATCGGGTGTACGATAAAATCCCGTAGCACTCAAGCTGACCCTTTCCCGGTATGCCAGGGCCACCAGTTCATCAAAAGAAGGGCTTTTTTCTATTTGAGCATCCGATGGCAAAGCCTCCAGACGGGCTTTGAGTTTCGTACAGGCATTTTTTACAGCCATACCGTTCAGGTCGGCACCTGACGATGCTGCAGTGGCAGAGGTGTTCGGAACAATATCAGTGCATGTGGGACTGACCCGTATTCGTTTTTCGTCAATACCCAGTTCAAGGGCTGCAATACGCCTGATCTTGGTATGCAGGCCCTGTCCCATTTCTATTCCTCCATGGTTGACAACAACGCTGCCATCGGTATAGATATTCACCAGTGCTCCGGCCTGGTTCAGAAAGGTGGTGGTGAAGGATATTCCAAATTTTACCGGCGTAAGAGCAAGGCCACGTTTTTTGTATTTATGGGTTTTATTGTGCTCAGATACTTCTTCCTTTCTGTCGAAATAACGGGAGCTTTTGCATAGTTCATCATACAGCTTGTGCAAGCGGTTATTCTCCACAGCTTCACCAAAATGGGTTATGTTATTGCTTTCTTCCCCATAGAAATTTATTTTTCTGATCATGGCGGCATCCTTACCCAGGAACCTGGATACCCGGTCTATGGCTTGTTCGATGACAGCCATCCCCTGCGGGGCACCGAAGCCACGAAATGCTGTGTTAGAGGGCTTGTTGGTCTTCCAGGCCTTTCCGGTCACACGCAGGTTGGGAATAAAATATGCATTGTCGATATGGAAAAGCCCACGTTCCAGGATAGCATTGGTGAGGTCGGTGGAAGATCCTGCATCGAAGTTCATCTCTACATCGAATGCTTTGATCAGCCCTTCCTTCGTAAAGCCGATAGAATATTTTGACAGCACAGGATGGCGTTTTCCGGTAATGATCTGATCGGTATCCCGATCGAGGTGTATTTTTACAGCTTGCCCGCAATGGTTTGCCAGCAGGCTGGCCCAGGCAGCAATGTGGTTGGCCTGGGTTTCTTTACCCCCAAAGGCGCCACCCAGTCGCCTGACCTCGACAGTGATGCTGTTTTTCTGCTTGCCCAGGACATCGGCAACAATGGTCTGAGTCTCCGAAGGATGTTGGGTAGAACTGTATATCTTCATCTCACGGCCTTCCACGGGCACCGACAAGCAGCTTTGTGTTTCAAGATACCAGTGTTCCTGAGCACCGGTAAATAGTTCACCTTTCAGCACATGCTCACATTCCTGCATGGCCTGCTCGGGATTGCCCGTTTCTATCTTTCGGGGAGGGGATAGGATGCGGTTTTTGCTTATAGATTCCTCCAGCGTAAGCACTGCCTCCAGGGGCTGGTAATCAATCTTGATCAACTCAGCAGATGCGAATGCTGCTTCTTTGCTCTCGGCGGCGATTAACAGGACTGCCTGTCCAATAAAGTTTACACTGTCTTCAGCCAGACAAGGCTCGTCTTTGATCACCGGGCCCATCTGGTTTTCTCCGGGAATATCTTTTGCTGAAAGGATTGCATGTACTCCGGGCAGCCGGAGGGCTTTTTCAAAATCAATGCTGCGAATATGCGCAGATGCATACGGACTGTACACAATATGTCCGTGAAGACATGCTTCACCCTCTTTCAGGTCGTTGATGAATTTCGCCTGTCCGTTCACATGCTGTTCTGCACTGTTATGTTTGTTCTCAGTCATGATATATTAAATACTATCCTCCCAAAACCTGATCAGCAGATTGGCTGCCATGATGCTTCTTCCTTCGGCACCGGAGCGGGCATCAGATATTGGTTTAAGCTCCGACCTAATAATGCCTGATGCTTTCAAGGCGTTCTCTTCGGTCCACTCCTTACCTTTCAGAAAATCCTCTGCCTCAGTTGCCTTGACAACAGTTGCGGCCATCCCGCCATAGAAGAGCTTGATCTCATCTATAACGGAGTCTTCTTTAAGGTAGAGCGAGAAAGCTGCGGAAACACTAGATATGTCTACATCTTTGCGCTTGGATATTTTATAGGACCGGATGAGCTTATCCGTCCTGGTTAGTGGTAGGCAGATCGCACTTATCAATTCATCCTTTTCCAGCTTTGTTTCATGATAGCCGCTGACGAAGTCTTCCAGGGGCATAGTCCTTTTTCCTTCGATATTCTGAAGAACCACTTCACATCCGTAGGCCATGAGCACCGGAAGCAGATCACCGATAGGCGAAGCGCTGGCAATATTTCCTGCTGGTGTGGCCAGGTTGCGGATCTGATGTGAGCCGAACAGCATGATGATGTCATGCAAGGCTGTGAACTCATCTTTGATCGCTTTCCCTAGTTCTTCCATGCTGATCCCGGAGCCCAGGCAAATAAGGGTTTCATCCTTTTCAATTATTTTAAGTTCTTCCAGAGCACTGATGTCCAGTACCCTCTTAAGGTTTTGCTTACGTTTATTCACAGCGACAGATACGTCTGTAGCTCCGCCAATGATTGTTGCATCAGGGTGTTCTGAACGTAGCTGAAGGGCGGCTTTTAAGCTACCGGGCTTATAATATTCTATTCCGGCAGATTGAATTATTATATCACTGCTCTTCTCTTTTATCGCGTTCAGGCCATTGATGATCTTGTCGGTGGAATCTGTGAAATGATCTTTTCTTGGAATATCGTTGAGGGCCATGAAAGCCTCAATTATGGGTTGGTAACCGGTACATCTGCACAGGTTGCCGGCCAGCCTGTGTTTAAGTATTTCCGTGGTGACCGCCGGATGATCTTTCCATAGCGCGAAGAGGGACATGACTATACCCGGTGTGCAATAACCACACTGGCTGCCATGATGATCGACCATTGCTTGCTGCACAGGATGTAAATGAATCTTTCCTTCTTTTTCCGATGACAGGCTTTCAGCAGTGATCACCTGGCAAGCATGTACCATGGGGAGCAGTACCAGGCAGGAATTGATGGCTTTATAATGAAGAACACCATCACTGAGCTCGGCAATCACTACAGTGCAGGCACCACAATCTCCTTCTCCGCATCCTTCTTTTACACTGGAATGCCCGATATGACGGAGATAGTTCAACAGACTTGTGTCAGCCTTGATCGGGCCATCACCTTGCATGTTGGGCGACATGAGCCGGCCGTCAAGGATAAATTGTATATGGTGCCCTGTTCTTGTCATCAGGGTGTTATTGGTTCTTAATATCTATTAGTCGGGCCAGGATACTGATGGCGATCTCATCGGGGGTTTCGCAATTGATTGGAATTCCGATGGGCATGTCGATGGCCTCGATAGCTTCTTTTTCAAGCCCTTGCTTCTCAAAAAACGTTTTAGCCTCAGCAACCTTCTTTTTGCTTCCGATCATACCCAGGTAAGCATGCGGTTTTCGGGCGCACATTAGCGTGAGTTCCTCATCAAATGAATGTGAGGGTGTGCACACAACAATAAAGGTGTTTTCGTCGGTGTCAATTTCATCGAAGGCCTCTACAAATTCTCGCTTTATTACATGTATCCCCTGACTTTCCAGCCGGCCGGTCAATTCTTCACGGGGATCGACCATACTCACCTTGAAGCCATAATTTTCGGCGATATTCACAAGGGCTCCTCCCACATGACCAGCTCCAAAAATTATCAATGATTTTTTTGCAGGCAGAGGATCGATAAAGATGCTGCATTCGCCATAGCAATGCATATCATTTTCTTCGCCTGTGGAGTATGTCTTTAAGAGTGTTTCACCTGATTTTATTGCCGCCAGGGCATCCTCGATCACCAGCAACTCCAGCTTTCCTCCACCGACGCTGCCAAAGGTCTTGGCATCGCCGCGAACGATCATCTTGCTGCTCGCTTTTCTGGGCGTCGAACCACTGGTTTCGACGATGGTACACATGGCAGCTGAATAGCCTTCTGCCGCAAGTTCATGGTATTTCTTAATAATTTCCATTGGCTTACATAAATTGCTCGTAAAAATCCAGGTGACGTCGGGCGATTGCTTCCCAGCTATATTCTTCCAGGATCACTTCATAGGCATTTTGCCCGATCTCTTTACATCTTTTATCGTCTTTCAACAGTTCGAGGATGGCATCAGCAAACTCCCGGGGATCAGATGGATCGACAAGGAAACCGTTAAATCCATTCCTGATGGTATTCCTGATCCCGCCAAACTTGGAAGCTACCACAGGCGTACCGCAGCCCATGGCCTCCTGGCTGGTCATGCCAAAAGGCTCGAAGAGCGATGGCATCACAAAGAGTTCGGCCTGCTGATAATAGGGCCTCATCATTTCGTTCGGGACATAGCCGATCCGGGTTACCCTGTCTTGCATTCCGGCTTCATCGATGATCTTATCCATGGTGGCAAACACACCAAGCTCACGTTGTTTTGGATTGGGTGAACCACCCCCGATTACCAGGTCGACCCCTTCGATCTCTTTCCTGACAAGATCCCACGCATGCAGCAAGAGGTCGTGCCCCTTGTTGGTATCGATCCTGCTCAGGCAAAACACATATTTTTCAGGCAGGGAAGTACGGACCTTTTCCTCACCTTCCTTGGGCGGATAGAAATGATGTACATCCACTCCGGGTGGAATGATCACAATGTTATCGGCCTCATAATCAGATAGCTCTTTCAGCTTTTCCTGTTGTACGATGGAAGTGAGCGATTGCGCATTCACATTGTCGAAGATCCTTATCTCCTCTGCGATTCTGTGCCGGAAGTTGAATTTCTTTTCCATTTCATCAGGGTCGCCACCCATCTGGTCGCGTTTCCATGCACCCAGGGAGTGCGCCGTGAAATATACAGGCTTATTCATGGCTCTGGCTACATCCAGGGCAACGATCCCGGCATCTACATAATGCCCGTGATACAGGTCATAATCCAGATCATGCTCTTTAATAAAGGAGATCATATTTTCTGCCAGTTCCGGGAGGACGTCATATATGAATTCTTTGGGAATGAACTCCCATGGACCTGCCGGGATGCGGATCACCCGTACATCCGGATTACCTGGCACAGGGTCTATCTGCGGCTGCGATTGGTCAAACCATCGGGTATAGATGTCAGTCTTATAACCTGCCCTGCTAAGTGCTTTGGCCAGTTCAAGTACATATACGACCTGTCCGCCGGTATCGGTGCGACCAAGTTGGGGTACAGGGTCGAAATAACCATGCGTGCTGAGCATGGCAATGCTTTTGATATTATTCATAATCTTCCTGTTTAACGGCATCAAAGCCTTTAGTGATAATGATATCGGCATCCTTTTTCTGTGCACTGATGATACGGTGCTCAATGGTGAGTATCTGTTCGAGGAACTCGTCTTGTTTTTCCCTGGCGCGCTTGGCCCTGGCTTTTTTTGTGTCCTTCACATCCCTGTCGATAAAAACCCTGGCATCTACATTTTTTAATGCCGTTGTGTAGGTGCCTTCAGCAATGAATACCTCGAAACTGCTCATATCTACCACTTCGGTAGTGATTCGGTCTTCACCGAAGATCACCAGTGGTTTCTCGATCATGGCCTCTCCCTGCCGGATGGCAGCGATCTCCTCATCAAGCTTAAACAGTTTAACCTCCTGCATACCTACCCAGCCAATATCTTCAACTCTTTTTTCGGCATTGGTCTTAGGTGGATAAACGAAATAATCATCCTGTTGAAATACAAAAGATTTTTTTCCTGCTTTTTCCAGTTCTGCAGCTATGGAGGCTGCAATCTCCGACTTCCCGGCCCCGGATTCACCGGCAACGGTTAAAAAGAACTTATTTCCTCTCTTTTCAATTTCAGCTAACAAAATAGCAACGACCTGCTTTGCTGCTTTCCTGTGATAATTATTAATGATCAGAACATCACCTTCCATTGTATAAGTTTTGAGTGTTGAATTTTGAGTGTTGAGTTAATTATAAGTTATAAGTGTGAAAGTATATTTTGACTTTGTGCTTCCTATCTCATACCTAAGGCCTAATGCCCAACGCCCAAATATTTATATCAAATATACGGAAAATCGTTAATTTCGGGAAGTGGAAATACGAAAGGCAGAACTAG
>JAOZTN010000073.1:0-15773 GCA_029942245.1 Bacteroidales bacterium
TAAAACACCTCCTCCAGGAGGTTATTCCTGTCGAGAACCATGAATGCAGGCAGCTGCTTGATACCTGCTCCGGTCATCAGAGAACCTCCGGTCTTGAAACCGGCCTGCAGGCCAAAGGGGGCTTTTTCTTCGATCAGCACGCCCATTTCCCCTTCAAGTTCATAGTCGGGAACAAGGATCACCGGCAGGCGGACCTGGTTTTCTGTCACAAAAGCATATAAACCTGTTACTGCAGCCACAGAAGCAGGACATTCGGTCGAAAACAGCGCCAGCACCTTGCGCATGCCCTGAAACTGGTCGAGACTGCGAACATTGCTGAACTGTGGGCCAAAGAACACATTG
This sequence comes from Bacteroidales bacterium, assembly GCA_029942245.1. Lineage (GTDB taxonomy): Bacteria > Bacteroidota > Bacteroidia > Bacteroidales > B18-G4 > B18-G4. The sequence continues at coordinate 343 of JAOZTN010000073.1, forward strand.
AATGTGTATGGCATAGAGAGAGGCCTGAGCTTACTGCTAACATATTGATCACATTTCACATAATCGATATACTTCGCAACAAGTGTTGATGCAAGATCCAGCTCGTCGGTTTTCATACAATAAGCCAGGAAGAAATTTGCCACTTCCCGCTCACCCATCAACGGTCCAAGCCTGGTCATCCAGAGATCGATATCATACTCCATAGCCTGCTGCAAACCTCCATCACGTTCAATTACAATTTGGTTCATTTCAAGATAAGCACCGGCCAGTTTTGCAATATAATATGAGTTATACAAGGCATCATAATGGGCATCAATAAACGATAGTATATCCTCTTTCCAGATGGCCATCTGATCCTTATTTTCCAGTATTTTAGCCCTACGGAGTCGTATTTCGGCCTGTATAAAAACTTCGGCAAAAGGAGCAGCAACATCTGCCTCCCGGCTGATTTGGCTTTCTATTAAGCCGGATAATTCTTCCCTTGACTTTATTTTGTTAAGAGAATCACCTGTATTCAAAAAAACCTGAAGCAAGGAATCAGCATAACCGAGATCCGACAAATATTTATAATAGACCTCATTCTCAGACTCACATGTAAATTTTGGAATATCGCCCCATTCGATACATACGGGATCATGTTGAAGGATGAGTGGATAGGATTTGTATTCCTCTGCCTTTATCGTGCAAAAACCATGATAGTCGGTAAAAAAATCGATCTCACCACCCGGCATCGATCTGATGCTCCCAAGATCCAAGTTTTCAAACCCATTAAAGCCTGTGAAATAGACCTTTACATTCTGAGGATAAGGGCTTTTTCCTACGACACTTATCAGGTCCTGTCCCGTCAGGGAATGGAGGGAAAAGAAGCCAATAAGAAGACTGAGTAGTATATTTTTCATTGCTTGCTTGTTTCAAGCAGCAAGTTAATGAAAATCCTTGATCAGCAAAATCTACTCTACCGGTGTCGAATAAGTTGCTTCCCTGGCAGCAGCCTCCTTCAACCATTGCGGTACTACGGTCAACATGAACTCATCCTTCTCTGCCTGTAGCTTTTCTACCGGGAGGTTTATGAAAGCATGTGCTTTGGCCTTGGTAGCGATATCAGGATATGGGATCTCGTCAGTATGTCCATATGTGGCAAGCAGCCTGGCAAGCATGACACGCGCTTCCTGGGCCTGGTCAATCGCTTTTCCTACCACCCTTGATATCTCAACAGGTGAATGGAATGATCCGCCGTGGCTGGCCGCTGCATAATCCCAATACCATTGGGCTGCCCTGATCTTGTACAGAATATCTTTCATCTCGGCTTCGGTAGCACCGGCATCCCAGGCAGCTTTTGCCTCTACATGTGCGCGAACGATCTGTATCTCGGCCCGGTCGCGAATCTCAATTACCTTACGCTGGCGGTCATAAACGTTCTGGACAAGGGTCGCTTCGCTCTGACGGTGACATACCTGGCAGGATGATGCGACATACTTTAAGGGGCTTGTCATATGGTGGTTTGTAAATTTCTGTCCTCCTTCACTGTGATAAGGCATATGACAATCGGCACAAGACACACCACGTTCATAGTGGATCCCTGTCATAAATACCTCATATCCGGGATGCTGAGCCTTTAACATAGGTGCCTTGCTTATAGCATGCGTCCAATCTGCAAATTCGATATCATCATAATACTTAAGCATGGCTTCAGCAGAAAAACCGTCCTTCCATGGGAAGGTCAGGTATGGAACTCCTTCAACAGGAACTTTCTTATTGAAATAATATTCGACATGGCATTGAGCACAAACCAGCGAACGCATCTCCTGGTGAGTAGACTTGGTAATATCCTTACCTATGCTTTCAAAGGCTTCGATGAGTGCTGGCCTGGTAATGCGCAGATCCATGGTATTTGGATCATGGCAATCGGCACAACCAATAATATTCACAATCTCAGGGCCTTTTGATGCCCATTTCCCTGCATAGAAATCAGCGATCCCATGCTCACTCATCAGACGGGGTACATCAGGACTTTTGCAGGTCCAGCATGTATTTGGCATGGGTCCGTCATCCGGTCCCTTAGGGGCTCCTGTCCTGAGTGTTTTCTGCATATCCTCGATGGCATAAAAATGCCCCCTACCCTGGTTATAATCCTTGGAAAAGCCATAGCCTGCCCATAAAACCACCAAACGTGGATCTTCCTCGAGCATATCTATCATAGCATTTCCGTTGTATAGGGTCTTGAGAGAAGTATCCTCTGTTCGATAATATGATTCAAACTCCCGGGGGTAATTTTTACCCCACTCTTCATTTCTGGGTTCGTAGTCACTCAATTTGACTACCGGTTTGTTCACAAAAATGGCTTCGGCCCTGCGCTCTGTTACTGAAGATGCCAGCAGGCCCAGCAGGAAGACAATGACAAGGGTTAGCAGGAACAATGACCAATTTACCCACGCTTTTCTTTTAGATTTCATGTTTCTTAGGTTTTTATCTTAACACTATTATTTTTTCATCAGTTTATCAAGCCAGTTTGGCACAGGACTTTCCGGGCCCGGTACACGGGCAAAGGGCACGCTCGAAAGGCTATGTACCCTTCCATGAGGTGTTTCCCTGTGACATTCCCAGCACTGCCTTTCATTGAAACTCTTAAAATATGTATCCGTTACTGCCAATAAGCGGGAGTTGTGAACCAGGTCGCCATGGCAACGCAGGCAGTTCTTATGGACTACTCTTTTCCCTTCTTCCCGGATAAAGATGGTCTGAGGCTCCATCCGCATGGTGAACATGGCAGCATGGCGCATCCCGTCCTTGGCTTTAAAATAGTACTTATTGAAGACGTTGTTGTGGGGAACGTGGCAATCATTGCAATGGGCATGTTCACGGTGAGAGCTGTGCGACCAGGTCGCAAATTCAGGTGCCATGATGTGGCAATTTACGCAGGTCTCCGGATTATCCGACAGGTACGATACCGCATTGGAAATATAGACCAGATAGAAAAAGAGCCCCAACATTGCACCGGAAATAACCGCAGCAATCTTTCCCCAGCCCTGTGGTGGCACAAAGAATCGAAACAATTTAGTCATTATATCCAGGCTTTATTAATCAGGTAATTGTGTACCATAATTCATATTGCAGTCAAAGATACGATATCAAGTAGATATTTATCAAGAGATATAGTAATTTATAAGAACTCTAAATTATTTGCGTTTCTTCCGATATTTCCTAATCCAGAGCACTGTGCCAGAGATCATTATAAGAAGTGCACTTAAGCCATAAAGAGGGATGAAAAGGATATAAAAATCACCGATCAGCGGTTTGAAAAGTCTTGCAGTATGCATTTCGAGTGCAACATTCCATAGGGGAATACGGGCACTGCGAATGACTAGTGGCATATCAGGAAATTTTCCACTGTGTCCCAGAGGCAAAACACCGGAATTATAATCAAATACATATTCCCTCCCCCACTTATCGATATGGTAGCCGGAGGTCATGTTAGCACTGATCGGATTTGCCAGTCCTGATGGGCGGGCATAAGGCATCTGCGTGTAGTGGTCAAGGATCAAAGCGCCTTCAGGTTCCCACTGGTAGAGGCCGGAAAAAGAACCAACCAGGATATTGCCATTGGGATGGTAATCAAATACATTATACCCCATCACCGAAGCCGGGGGTTGGGGGAAAACAAACTCCGGTCTGGTTTTCAGTGATTGCTCCATTCGAAAAATACCTTCAGAAGTAGCCAGGTAAACATTATTATGCTTTTCATCTATCAGGATACGTCTCAATAGGTCGTACCAGGGGTACCCATCATCCAATACTGAATATGGAATCTTGCCAACCCTGTCCGTTGCAATAACAATTAAAAGAGGCGGGCGAAGAAACATACCTGTAAAAATGGTCATTGTCAGAATCAACACCAACCATATCCCTATCTTGTTGTGCCATTTAATGGAGAACTTATTCCATGCGGCGAGCCTATTCGTGGGCTTTGCATGCCGTTTCCTCCTTCTCATCATGCGGGGAAAGAAAAAATAAATCAATCCTGAAATAGTAAGAAACACAAAGACAAGGGCCACAAAGTCGACAAGAAGTTTGCCTGCGACACCGTATATCTCACCACTGTGGATCACCCATAGTGTCTTGAACAGCCCGACCTTATTGTCGTATCCCAGCGGTGGAAGGATGGGTGCATATTCAAACTCCGGGATACCTTTCAGTGGCATTTTCCATAAATGCGATCGCGTCATAATCCACAATGAATCCCGACTTTGTGCAAGATCCACTACGTGACGGTCATCATGGGGAATGCACAATCCCTTCCAGGCCTGATCGCCAGGTACAAATTTGTACAAACCAAACCTTGTACCACAGAAATATTCGCCCTCCTCGGTCTTTAAAAGGCAATTGACCTTATGGTGATCTGCTCCCGCAGGAAACCCTTTTCTCAGGTCCTTCCATGAAGTATCACGAATATCGAATTCCCAAACACCGGTATTTCCGAAAAACCAGCTAAGATTAGAGTCAATGCAAATGGAACCTCTGAGGGCTGCATTATTCCAATTATCATAACGGTGTTCTGATGGAAGGTATGTGCGGTCGAGATCCAGGGATGAAACAAGGTGCCTGTGATTCAGCACCACTCCTGAAGCAGCCCACAGGATAATAAATACAGCAATCAGCAGCGAGGGCCATTTGTGCAACTTCTTCATCAAATTTCTTTTTCGCCTTTTGCCCATGGCCCTCGCAACTGAAAATTACTATTTGCTAAATAGTGTTGGATTAAAGGCAAGCATTACCCATGCCCAGTTGGCTACCTTTCCTTTGTCTCCGCCTTTCAGGGCTTCCATGGAGGCTGTAGCAAACATTTGCGAATATCCTGCTTTTACGGCAAGTCCGTCGGCCAGCTGGTATGCCAGTCCGATATCTGCTTCGAGTCCAAGGCGATTGGGCATATCCTTTGTTGGATCATCCCTGTCGATTATGGTAGCTGCTGAACAGAAATTATGCACTGTCAATACGCCGGAGAATTTTTTCTTCTTATAAATGAATGAAAGGTAAAGGTCACGCAAACCAACATTGCTGTTATGGTTCCCAACATAAAAATAGTCCATGTGACCGTTAAACTTATGATTGGTTCCATAAAAGGGTGTGAATGAATTGTTTTTGTTAAAGGTAGAATCCTTCATATCCTTCTCACTGGTACCTGAGAGGTATTCAAAACCGAGCAACATGGCAAAGGCATCGGTAAAATTGAATTTAACATCGGCAGCAAAATAGAATGCGCTCAGTGAAAGATCTTTGTGATCTGTTCCTCCCTGATAATAAAAAGCACCATTAACGGCTATCTTTTTTACAGCGTATGAAAGCCTGGTACCTATTGTCTGGCTGAACAGGGTTTGGTAGGTAGAGTCTTTCTTGAAATACTCCATTCCATTGTTTAAGAACAAGACGCTAAATGAAAAATCATTGATTTTTTTATGCAGCCACAGGTATTGAAAGGTCTTATAATTCCCTTTCAGCATATAATCTGTTCCATACAGATTCTGCTTTTCCTGGTTCCATGCAAAACCGGCATCGATCCTGATCGCATCATTGCTGAAGCGAAGAATAGCCGCATCATGGCTCCTGCCCTGTTGGGCCCAGTCGACATTGCCAAACATCCTGGCGTCATCATATACGATCTCCTGCCGCCCGGCCTTCAATGAAAAGGACTCAGTAAAAAAGTACTGACCCCACGCCTGGTGTAGTGATGAACGGTTATCGTAGGCATTCAGCTGTGGGACATCGCCCCAGGTCCTGACGTCCTGCAGGCTGATACCAAGTTTGAATTTCTTTGCTCCATAATCGAAATTCAAGCGGGTTCTCTGGGAAATGAAGAAAGCCGGTTTGGCATCAGTGGCAGGCAATGTCTTATACCCGTGACGGTATTCAGCTCTCGGCCTCAACTGGGCAGAAAATTTAAACTGTGCATTTGCCTCTGCACTGAAGGTCAAGACAAGCAAGAAAATTGCCAGTCTAAGAAATTGTGCATTTTTTTTCATACGGTTTTTGGTTTATGTGTGAATGATTATATCCATTCTTCTGCAATGATATCGCCCCTTATTCCCACTACAGTCTTCTTCACAGGAATCTTCCTTGTAGCATTGGCTACCGCCATCTGTGCCATTTGTATCAATCCGCCACAACAGGGCACCTCCATAATCATTACCTGAAGCGTATTGATCTTAGCTTCATCGATCATGGCGATCAGTTTCTGAACGTAGGTTTCTGTGCCTGAATCTAATTTAGGACATGCGATGGCCAGGCTTTTCCCTTTTAGGTGTTTCGAATGAAAATCACCCATGGAAAAGGCCGAACAATCGGCAGCCAGCAACACATCGGCACCCTGAAAATAAGCTGCGTTGGGGTTAATCAGGTGCATCTGCACCGGCCACTGCATCAGCGTCGAGGGCTGATGACCGGCGGCTGCCGGCGGGGCGCCTTCAGCTGCATTTTTAACAGCATCGGTATCTATATCGAACACTACCGGGGCAGAACCCGGACAGCCACTACTGCAAGCGGGAGAATCATCTTTCTCATGAACTTTCTGTTTTACCTCATCAACGGTAAATCCAAGGTCCTCTTGTTGTTCCAGAAATGAAATAGCTTCTTCCAAAAAGACAGTTTCTCCATGCTCGCGTAAATGTTTCAGATGTGCTACAACGGTGTTGAATCCATGCTTAACGATCTCTCCCATCACAATAGTTTCATCATATGGTTCGGCTTCACGCACTTCTATTTCAATGGCGCCTTCAGGGCAATCTCCAATACAAGCCCCCAGTCCATCACACATCAGGTCACTTACAAGGCGGGCTTTACCATCTATTATTTGCAAGGCCCCTTCCGGACATCCGGGAATGCATAAAGCGCATCCATTGCATTTATCTTCGTCTATCTTGATGATCTCTCTTTTCATGCTTTATTATTTCGGTATTTAATTACGCAAATATATATTTATTCATCTTAATTCAGATAATTTTTGATTAAAATCTTTTGAACATTTTTTGAAATTCTATTTGTGGGATCGGATACTAGTAATCGAGGTATTTATCCAGTGTCTGCTGCTCCAAATAATCCCTGAATTCAATCGTAAGTTTGCTGATCACATTCTCAAATATGCATTTATTAAATGGACAAATAGGTTTGTCGAGCGGGCATTTTGTAATCTCTATCTTTCCCTCTATGGATTCATATATATCGAGGAAGGAAATATCGGCAGGAGCCACTTTGAGTGAAAATCCACCTGAAGGTCCACGGGTTGAGCTGATAAAATTCTCTTTTACCAGGCGCTGGAATACTTTGGCCACATGATGTCTGGAACTCGTTGTTAACTCAGCTATCTGGTTTACATTCACTAATTTATCTGAACGTGCCACCAGAATCATTCCATGAATGGCAATAGAAGCGGCTTCACTAAGTCTAAGTATTCTGGACATTATGCTAATTTTAGTAATTAAATACCCAAATGTATATTGCTTTTCGAATTTAGAGGCACCTATTCGGTAAAAAAACTCCTTTTTAGTCTAATTTCTAACCAGTACAAATAAGAAAACCCGGCAAAAGCCGTTAAACGGATATACTTTAAGCAGTCCAGGGACTTCAAGTATTTCACATATTCCAAGCACATAATTTCATATCTTTGGCAACATTGAAGGAAACCGCAGACATGAGACTTTCCATTGTCATTGTAAACTATAACGTAAAGCATTTTCTCGATCAGTGCCTTACATCTGTACGTCGGGCAACAGCCGGGCTGGAGGCCGATGTTTGGGTAGTCGACAACAATTCGGTTGACGGATCGGTGCGTATGGTCAGGGAAAAATTTCCTGAAGTGAAGGTGATTGCCAACAAGGACAATGTAGGTTTTTCCTCGGCCAACAACCAGGCCATCCGGGAGTCGGAAGGAGAATATGTGCTCCTGCTAAACCCGGATACCTTAGTTGAAGATGACACTTTCAGCAAGATCCTCGAGTTCATGGATGCGCATCCGGAGGCCGGAGGTCTTGGCGTAAAAATGATCGATGGAAAAGGCAACTTCCTGCCGGAATCCAAGCGTGGCCTCCCCACCCCTGATGTTGCCCTCTATAAGATTTCCGGTTTGTCAAAGTTCTTCCCAAAATCCCGAACCTTCGGAAAATACCATCTGGGGTACCTCGACAAGGAGGAGATACACGAAGTCGATATCCTTTCAGGTGCTTTTATGTTTATGCGCAGGGAGACCCTTGAAAAGACGGGTCTGCTTGATGAAGAGTTTTTTATGTACGGAGAAGACATTGACCTCTCCTACCGCATCATCAAAGCCGGTTATAAGAATTTCTATTTCCCCAAAACCAGGATCATTCATTACAAAGGCGAAAGCACAAAAAAAAGCAGTGTCAATTATGTGTATGTCTTTTATAATGCCATGGTGATCTTTGCGCGCAAGCATTTTTCTCAGAAGAACGCCCGGCTTTTTTCCATGCTCATTAACATGGCCATATGGCTTCGTGCTTCCGTAGCCATCCTGAGCCGCTTCATTAAAAAGGCCCTCTTACCTTTCCTGGATTTTGCCATGATCTTTGCGGGCATCTACTTTATTAAAGAATACTGGGAAACCAAAGTTATATTCCCCGAAGGGGGCAGTTACCCTCTTGAGTTTATAACTATTACAGTTCCGATATACATTTTAATCTGGTTATTCTCCGTATATCTCAGCGGAGGTTACGACAGGCCGATCAGGCTCATCAGAATTTTCCAGGGGATCGCCCTCGGCACAGTATTTATCCTTGTTGTATACGCCCTGTTGAGCGAATCCTACCGTTTCTCCCGGGCTATCCTCATCCTTGGAGCTGTATGGGGGCTGTCGGCCATGACAATACTCAGGCTTATCCTCCACATGTTCGGACTTAAAAGATACCGGATCGGGACGGAATCCAAGAACAGAAGATTTATCATTGTGGGACAGAAAGATGAGGCTGAGCGTGTTGCGGAGCTCCTCCATAAGACCTGGCTCACACCTGCCTTTGTTGGTCTTGTCAGCATCAAGAACAATACTGAAAAAGATGGTCAGTTTATTGGAACCATCGAACAGCTACCGGAGATCATCACCATTTATAAGATATCGGAAGTGATCTTCTGCTCAAAAAATCTCCCTCACCAGGTGATCATCGACAAAATGTCGGAACTGCAGCATCTGAGGATTGATTTCAAGATTGCTCCGGAAGATAGCCTGTCGATCATTGGTAGCAATTCTATCAATACATCAGGTGATCTTTATACTGTCGACATCAACTCAATCACATCGCCTAAAAACCTGAGGAATAAGCGTTTCGTTGACATCTTAGTTGCTTTATTCCTGACTGTATTTCTGCCCCTGAATATCTTTATCATCAAAAGCCCGGCAGGTTTGATCAGGAATATCACCCAGGTGTTTTTCGGGCGGAGATCCTGGGTAGGTTATAATAGCCGTGACCCTTCAGAGATGGAGAAATTGCCCGAGATAAAGTCAGGGATACTTCACCCTGAAGATGCCTTCCGGAAAAAGCAGCTAAACCATGATATCACCGGTAAGTTGAACCTGATCTATGCCAGGGATTATAGCTTTACTACGGACCTGAACATCATCTATCGGGCCTATAGCGACCTTGGAAGAAAATCTAAATGAACATTATTATAGCTTAATTGTATATTTAGGTGAATTAAAGAATTACAGCATGTCCAATTTTCAGATTGTGATGCCCAAGCTGGGCGAGAGTATAATTGAAGCAACCATCACCAAGTGGCTGAAATCTCCCGGAGATACTATCGAGGAAGATGATCCCATTCTTGAGATCGCTACTGACAAAGTAGATTCTGAGATCCCCTCACCCGTTGAAGGTGTTCTCAAAGAAGTATATTTCCAAGAAGGAGATGTTGTTGAAGTGGGTAAGGTAATCGCTGTTGTGGAAACCGAAGGTGAAGACAGTGGAGAAGCAGCCTCACCAGCTGCAGTAATTGAAGTGGCTGAAGTAAAACCCGCTCTTAAAGCAGAAGTAAAGACTGAAGCTGTTGCTGATGACACAGCAGAAGCAACACGTTTCTATTCACCTCTCGTGAAGAATATTGCCAAGACCGAAGGCATTTCCATGCTTGAATTGGAAGGCATCGATGGCAGCGGCAAAGAAGGCCGTGTAACCAAGCAGGATGTGCTCGACTACCTGAAGAATAAGCCCGCTTCTTCGGCACCGGCAAGCCCGGCTGCAACTAAAGCGGCTGTACCAACACATGCAGCTCCACCGGTGACCAGTGCAGCAGGAGATGAGATCGTGGAAATGGACCGCATGCGCAAGCTTATTGCTGACCATATGGTGATGTCGAAGCAGGTATCACCACATGTCACTTCTTTCATTGAAGTGGACATGACGAATGTCGTAAACTGGCGTAACAAGGTCAAGGATATGGTGATGAAACGCGAAGCAGAAAAGCTCACCTTCACTCCTATCCTCATTGAGGCCACAGCACAGGCCATTAAAGACTATCCGCGCATAAATGCCAGTGTTGACGGAAATAATATGATCATCAGGAAAAACATCAATATTGGTATGGCAGCAGCGCTGCCCGATGGAAACCTCATTGTTCCTGTAATCAAAAATGCTGATCAGAAAAGCCTGCTTGGCATTACAAAAGATGTAAATGATCTCGCTAACAGGGCACGTTCAAACAGCCTTTTACCAGATGAGATCCAGGGAGGAACCTTTACTACAACGAACTTTGGCTCATTTGCAAGCATTACCGGGACTCCTATCATCAATCAGCCACAGGTAGCCATACTGGGCATTGGCGCCATCAGGAAAAAGCCTGTTGTGATCGAAACTGCCCAGGGCGACATGATCGGTATCAGGCATATGATGATCCTTTCCCTGGCATATGATCACCGCGTTGTGGACGGTGCCCTCGGAGGCATGTATCTCAAACGCGTGGCCGAACTGCTGGAGAATTTCGATACCAACAGGAATATCTAATCATATTTCGTCGAATAAAAACATTTTGCTGTACTTTCGCAGTGTATCAATATAATTAATCCACCTTTCATGGAATTGAACTTAAGCAGGCCACTGGCCGTATTTGACCTGGAGACTACAGGTATCAGGGTCGCTACCGACCGAATTGTTGAAATATGTATAATAAGGATAGAGCCTGACAACAGTACACAGGTAAAGACCTACCGGGTGAACCCGGGCATCCCTATACCACTGGATGCTACTCTTATACATGGAATCTCTGATGATGATGTAAAGGATGAGCCGACATTTAAGGAGCTTGCTGTCGAGCTGAACGAGCTGCTTAAAGATTGTGACCTCTCGGGTTATAATTCAAACAGGTTCGATATTCCGCTCATGGTGGAGGAATTTCTAAGGGCTGACACCGACTTTGACCTCCGCGACCGCTATTTTATCGATGTGCAAAATATTTTTCACAGGATGGAGCCCCGGAACCTGAAGGCAGCCTATAAGTTTTACTGCGAAAAAGATCTTAAGAATGCCCACTCAGCAGAAGCTGATACCACGGCAACATACGAGATCCTAAAATCGCAGATCGAGCGCTATAAGGGAACTGAATATGAAGATGCTGACGGCAATGTGAGCACTCCAATACAAAATGATATGAAAGCTCTGCATGAGTTTTCTTATAACACACGTTTCGTTGATTTGATCGGCCATATTGTTTTCAATGCGAAGCAGGAAGAAACCTTTAACTTCGGGAAGCACAAAGGGCGGACTGTAGAAGAAGTATTCCGCAAAGAGCCTCAGTACTTCGACTGGATGATGAAAGCGGAATTCCCACTATCCACCAAGAAGGTAATCACTGCCATCAGGAAAAGGTACATCGATCATAAGTTATTCTAAATAATTCACCATGAAGATCATCTGTATTGGCAGGAATTATATCGACCATGCCAAGGAGTTGAATAACCCTGTCCCGGAAACCCCGGTATTTTTTCTAAAACCCGATACTGCCCTGCTCCGCAGGAACAAAGCTTTTTACTACCCTGACTTCTCCGATGACATCCATTACGAATGTGAACTGGTAGTAAAGATCAATAAGCTTGGAAAAAACATTCAGAAAAAATTTGCTCACACCTATTATGATGAGATTGGCATTGGCATAGACTTTACTGCCCGCGACCTTCAGAGCAAGGCAAAGAAAAAAGGCCTTCCATGGGAGATTGCCAAAGCCTTCGATGCTTCGGCTCCGCTCAGCCTGGATTTCATTTCGAAGAGTGAGTATAAAGATATTCACAGCATCCCTTTCCACCTCAACCTCAATGGTAAGACCGTACAGGAAGGAAGCTCAGCTGACATGATCTTCAATATTGATGATCTCATTGTATACCTATCAAAATTTTTCACCCTAAAAACCGGGGATCTCATTTTCACAGGCACGCCGGCAGGTGTTGGACCTGTTAAAATTGGCGATAAATTGGAAGCATATATCGGAGATCGGTTAATGCTTGAGTGTAGTATCAAATAGGTATGTGGTATGTGGTATGTGGTGTGGGGTGTATGGTATGTGGTGTGGGGGTATGCAACTAATTTCTTGCATCGAAATGTTTCGTCCTGTATTCTATTAGTTTTCTGAGTTTCATCGAAATCACATCTATTTTTTGCAGGATGACCTTGTAAATCTTCACATCCAACAAGTGATTCACATCATAAGCAATCATTATCTGTGCCCTCAATTCAGCAAGTGAAGCCTTGGCATTATAAAAATACCTCACCCCTAATTTATTGAATCCTGATTCCTCTCCTTCGGCAATATTTGAGGGAATGCTAATTGCAGCACGCCTCATCTGATCCCTTAATCCAAAATCTTTCGCTAGTGTTCCAGAACAAGTAATTCGGTAAATTTCTATAACCAGATTGTGTGATAATTTCCATACTTCTAAATTGGTAAAATCTCCCATATTAATAGTTCAAAGCCTACTTATTAATACCAAAAAATGACAAATGTCACAGGAATTTGGAAATAAGAATCAAACATCAGCTCCTTTCCACACACCACATACCCCACACCAAGCGAAACCTATGAAAAGATAATATCCGATACTATTTCCTGTCCTACAATTTCATTTAACGATTTTATTATCTGGCTTTTTTGGTAAGACAACTCCGTTTTCAAAGCCGGCGAATCGAGTTTTACAAAGAGTTTCGATCCCTTGAAATACAGATCGCGTGTATGATTGGTGATCATCTCGCCGGCAACCTGTGGCCAGGCCTCTATGATGCGTGCTTTTTGCAGTTTCCCTTCCAGGCGGTAGTTCGACATTAGCTCGCGGATGACTTCACTCAGTGGTTGTTGGTTGCTTCTTCTGGCCATCTCTATTATTGTTCGGGATCCGACAGCATGCCATCGGATACATTGAATATTAAATGATCTATATCGATGATCTTAAAGACGTTCTCTATCCTGCTTCTCTGTGTATCGGTTATAAACACCTGTCCGAAATTATTTTCACTTACAAGTTTAATCAGCTGTTGCACCCTGTGATCATCAAGTTTATCGAAGATATCATCGAACAATAGTATGGGTTTGTATCCCTTTTCCTCTTTAGTATATTCGAACTGTGCCAGTTTGATGGCGATTACAAATGACTTTTGCTGTCCCTGGGAGCCAAATTTCTTGACAGGATAATCGAAGATGCTGAATTTGAGGTCATCCTTATGAATGCCGGCAGTTGTGTATTTCACCATCCTGTCTTTATTCAGTGTCGCAGTGAGCAATTCCGCCGATGAAGAATTATGAAGGTGGGATTCATACTCTATAGAAACCTTCTCCTTTCCTTCTGAGATAAAGTCGAAGTATTTCTGAAAAATAGGAATAAAACGCTCTATAAACACCTCTCGTTTTCTGAATATTTCATTCCCCAGTTTGGAGAGCTGCTCATCCCAGATATCCAGCATAGAAGGATCGAAGAAATTCCTTTCGTAAAACTGCTTCAGCAGGGAGTTTCTTTGCTGCAATGCCTTATTATAATTGATCAGGTCGTCGAGGTAAATCTTATCAAACTGGGAGATCACACTATCGATAAGCCTGCGCCTGATCTCGCTGCCTTCATTGATCAGGTCGCGGTCGTAGGGCGAGATCATTACCAGCGGGAAAGACCCAATATGATCGGCCAGTCGGTCGTATGTTTTATCGTTCAGTTTGAACAACTTGCGCTCACCCATTTTTTGCACACAGCTTACTTTATCATTCGAATCCCCGTTACGAATAAACTGCCCATGGATGGCAAAGAAAGTTTCGTCATGTTTGATGTTCTGCGTATCGACAGGATTAAAATAGCTCTTGCAGAAAGAAAGGTAGTGGATAGCATCCAGCAGGTTGGTCTTCCCCGTACCGTTGTCACCCGTAAAGCAATTGATCTTCGGGGAGAAGTCAGCTCTCGCTTCCCCATAGTTTTTAAAATTGGTGATATTTAGGTTTTGCAGGTACATTATGTCAATGCTTCTATCTTTTTAGCCACTTCTTTCATCAGCCATTGGGGTGTGGAGGCTGCCCCACTGATCCCGACAGTTTCCATACCGGCAAACCATTCAGCATTCATTTCACTGGTTTCGCTGATGAAGTGTGTTCCGGGATTCACTTCCAGGCAGGTGTTGAACAGTTTTTTACCGTTCGAACTCTCTCGTCCGCTCACAAAGATAATGAGCTCGTGTTCTGATGCAAACTTTTTTAGTAAGGGTACACGGTTCAGCACATGCTTGCAAATTGTATTATAACTCTCAAGATCAGAAGCAGGATTCTTTCTCTCCATCTGCTCCTTTATTGCTTTTGCGATCAGTTCAAAGCTAATATCATCCATAGTAGTCTGCGAAAACAATCGTACCGGCCTGCTCATATCCACTTTCGCCAGATCCTGTGCAGCGCGGATCACAACACCAAGGCCTTTAGTATGGCCCATCAGCCCCATAACTTCAGGGTGCTGTGGCTTTCCAAATATCACCACCTGCCCCCCGAGTTTCTCCATCTCCTCTGCCGCTGATTTCACATCTTTTTGCAGTTTCCTTACCACACTACAGGTAGCATCGATCACTTCAACATCATTTTCTTTAGTCAGGTCATATGTTTCAGGCGGTTCTCCGTGGGCACGGAACAGCAGCTTTTTCCCCTCTAGCAATGGGATAGTTTCTTTTTCGACAATCTTCAATCCATCATCACTCAGCCGCCCCATCTCCATCTCATTATGCAGCAAAGAACCCAGGCAATGAAATTCAGCTTCCTTTTCCAGAAACTGATCTGCTTTCTTAATTGCGAGTTTCACTCCGGGGCAAAATCCGGCTGCTTTATCGATGGTGATTTTCATGAAATGCAAAGATAGTAAAAGGATACTGGTTACTGGATGCTGGTTACTGGTTACTGGTTACTGGTTACTGGTTACTGGTTACTGGATACTGGAT
>JAOZTN010000074.1:0-15413 GCA_029942245.1 Bacteroidales bacterium
TTGAGCTCAGCCCTGGATATACAGTCACTGCAGGTACTGATACAGAAGGCCCGATTGTAAGCGAGGTTTCCCCTCTTAGCAGTACTAACATCAGGGTATTGTTTAACGAAAATGTTGAAGCCACAACGGCTGAAAATATATCAAACTATGTGATTAACAATGGTGTTGTTATTGAATCTGTTGTACAGCATACATTCAATAAGACACAGGTAAATTTAACGGTTACCCCACTGTCGGGTGATTATGAGATCACAGTGCAAAATGTTGAAGACCTCTATGGCAACGTAATGGAGCCGCAAACATTTCCGTTTTCGTACCTGGGAATTAATGAACTGCTGCTTCAAGGAAAAGTGAATGTTTACCCGAACCCATCTGTTGACTGGGTAAATATTTCATTTGTATCTGCTGAGGCGTTTGATCTTGAAATCAATATGGCCGATATGAGTGGCAGGAAACTCATAAGCATGTCATATGATGCCAGCGAAGGTGGCAATGATATTAAACTTGATGTAAGCAGCTTTGATGCAGGTATATACTTGCTTAGCTTGAGTGGAGAAAAAGGAATGTTAAACTATAAACTGATTATAAGATAAATAGATAGGTACGAGGGACGCGGTGCGAGGTACGGGTATAATAAACATGAACTCCGCATCCCGCGTACCGCACACCGAATTTGTTAAGGATTATTAAAATATTTTGAGCATATCGAGTGTTGTATTATATTCGCTGAAAATTAATTGTCTATGTCAGAGCGGCTTGTAATAACCCCAACGTTTAACGAAAAGGAAAATATCGAGAAGATCATCCGTAAGGTGTTTTCCCTGGATATGGAATTCCATGTACTTATCGTCGATGACGGTTCGCCCGACGGCACGGCCACTATTGTGAAAGGCCTGATGAAAGAATTCCCTGATAAACTCTTCATCGAGGAGCGCAGTGGAAAATTGGGGCTGGGAACTGCCTATATCCATGGATTCAAGTGGGCCCTCGAACGGGACTATCAATATGTGACGGAGATGGATGCCGACTTTTCTCATAATCCTGAAGATCTGCCACGCCTGTACCAGGCCTGTATAGATCAGAATGCAGATGTGGCTGTAGGGTCGCGTTATTGTAATGGAGTGAGTGTTGTGAACTGGCCCATGGGCCGCATCCTGATGTCGTATTATGCATCGGCATACGTGAGGCTTATTACCCGCATGAAGGTGAGGGATACCACTGCGGGCTTCGTTTGCTATTCGAGAAAAGTGCTGTCGTCATTGAATTTCGAAAGGATCCGATTTATTGGCTATGCATTTCAGATTGAAATGAAATACACTTCCTGGAAACTTGGCTATAAGGTGGTGGAGGTGCCCATTATCTTTATCGATCGCACAGAGGGCACATCGAAGATGAGTTCCAGCATCTTCAAAGAAGCGATCTTTGGCGTTATGAGCCTGCGTTTTAAAAATGTTAAGAAAATACATCAGCCGAAGCAGTAAAGCTTATTCTATTGATTTCGTAACTTAGCCATATGAATAGAGGCTATTATATAAAGAACGCCATTATCGTAAACGAAGGTATGGTGTTTGGTGGCGGCGTCTATATCAATGACGGCCTGATTAAGCTGGTGTTCATGGATGGCGATCAGCCGCCGATCCCCAATGGCGCTGAAGTGATCGATGCCATGGGCCTTCACCTCATTCCCGGGGTGATCGACGATCAGGTGCATTTTCGGGATCCCGGCCTGACACATAAGGGCGACCTCCATACCGAAACCCGCGCTGCAACGGCAGGAGGGATCACCTCCATCATGGAAATGCCCAATACAACCCCACAGACCCTGACTCAGGAATTGCTTGCAGAAAAATATGAGCTTGGCGCTGAAAAGTCGCTGACAAATTATTCCTTCTATATGGGGACCTCCAACGACAACCTGGATGAGATCGTGATGACCGATCCTGCCACGGTATGCGGCATCAAGGTTTTTATGGGGGCATCAACAGGTAATATGCTTGTAGATGATCCTGACATCCTTGAGAAAATATTTGAGAAAGCCCCTACACTGGTGGCCGTGCATTGTGAAGATGAACCCACCATACAGGAAAATGTTCGCATCCTGAAAGAACGTTTCGGGGAGGATATCCCAATTGATTATCACCCACTGATCCGGTCGGAGGAAGCGTGCTACCGTTCCTCATCACTTGCGGTAAGCCTGGCAGAGAAATACGGGACAAGGCTGCATGTGCTGCACCTGTCTACTGCCCGGGAACTGAGCTTGTTCAATAATACCATCCCGCTGGAGAAAAAACAGATCACTGCTGAAGTATGCGTTCATCACCTCTGGTTCCATGATGCCGATTATGGAAAACTGGGCACCCATATCAAATGGAATCCGGCTATAAAAAGCCTGGAAGACAGGGATGAACTATTAAAAGCCCTGATTGATAACAGGATTGATGTGGTGGCCACCGATCACGCTCCTCATACCCTGGAGGAAAAGGATAATAAATATTTTAAAGCCCCTTCCGGAGGCCCGTTGGTACAACACGCCCTGCCGGCCATGCTCGAATTTTTCCACAAGGGAGCGATCAGCATGGAGAAAGTTGTGGAAAAGATGTGCCATGCTCCTGCGGAATGTTTCAGGGTGAAAAATCGCGGTTATATCAGGGAAGGCTATGCAGCCGACCTGGTATTGATCGATATGAAGGCTCCCTGGAAGGTAGAAAAGGAAAATATCCTCTATAAGTGCGGCTGGTCACCTTTGGAGGGACAGGAATTTCAGTCGCAGGTAACGCACACCTTTATAAATGGGCACCTGGCATACCGTGAAGGGATATTCGATGAGTCCAGAAAAGGAGAAAGACTATTGTTTGACAGATAAGCAGCATCATATGAGAAAGTACATTTCATTCCTGTTAATATTATTTATGGCAGTAGCCTGTGGCCCCAAGCTGGAGAGGGTTGTGGAAGATACCCACCCTGATGGCAGCCCGAGGCTGGTTCAGTACTACCAGGATAAGGATGGTACAAGAGAAAAAGTTAAGGTAGAGGCCTTCTATGAGAATGGTAACAAGCGCTATAATGGCGAGTTTGCCAGTGGGAAGCGCAATGGATACTGGATCTACTGGTATGAGAATGGCAATAAATGGAGTGAAGGTTACTTTAAGGGTGATTTGCGTGATGGCTATGGTACCACCTGGCATAAAAATGGCCAGAAACATTATGATGGAAGCTATTCTGAAGGTATCCGCACAGGCACCTGGACTTTCTGGTCTGAAAAAGGGGAACTGATGAAGGAACTTAACTATGATGAATAGATAGCCCCTCGGCCTTGCTTGGAACTTTTAAGAAGAAGTCTAAAACTTGTACTTCTTAAGCCGTTCAATGATCCTCCGCTCTTTCTTGGTAGGACGGCCCTCTCCACGATCCCTGTACTCTGCATTTATCTCACGATTCATCTTTTGCTTATCATACTCTTCCTGTGTGGTGAGGTCTACCATGAAATCCGGTACCAGGCTGGCACCAACACGGTTTTTGAGCAGGGCTTTGATCTTTACATGTTTGCTGAAAGATGTGAGTGAAATATGGATCTCCTCTCCAACTTTCACTTCACGGGAGGCCTTCAAATTCTGTCCATCCATCTTTACTTTTCCGCCTTTGCAGGCTGCAGTGGCCTGGCTCCGGGTCTTAAAGATCCTGACGGCCCAAAGCCATTTGTCGATGCGGACGCCTTCCATCTTATTTTTTCCTGAAATATAAGGTGATGGGTACTCCCTCAAAGTTGAAGATCTTACGCATCTGGTTTTCCAGATAACGCTGATAAGGTTCTTTAATGTGTTCGGGCAGGTTACAGAAAAAAGCAAAACAAGGGTAAGCCAGCTTTAACTGGGTCACATATTTGATCTTTATCCGTGTGCCCCTGACCATGGGAGGGGAGAATCGTTCAATGATTGGAAGCATCACCTCATTCAGCTTTGATGTTGTGATCTGTCGTGAACGGTTTTTATATACATCAGTGGCCACCTCAAGAACTTTCAGGATGCGCTGTTTTTCCGTCACAGAAGTGAAGAGAACCGGGATGTTGGTAAATGGGGCTGTCTTTTTGAGTATGGCTTCCTTGAACTCAAGATGGGTGTTGGTTTCTTTCTCTACCAGGTCCCACTTGTTGATCACCAGCACTACTCCTTTGTTATTCCTTTCGCACAGGCGAAGAATATTCAGATCCTGCGATTCGATGCCGTCCTTGGCATCGATCATGAGCAAGCATACATCGGCCTTTTCTATGGCCCTGATGGACCGCATCACGGAGTAGAACTCTATGTCTTCGCTGACTTTCTTCTTTTTTCTAAGCCCGGCAGTATCTACAAACAGAAAATCAAAGCCGTAGCTGTTGTAAGGAATATATATAGAATCACGCGTGGTTCCTGCAATAGGGGTTACGATGTTCCTGTCTTCACCTATCAGGGCATTGATCAGGCTTGATTTCCCCACATTGGGCCTTCCTATTACCGCAAACTTCGGAAGGTCGCTATCTTCTTCTTCCCCGTCGACGCTGAACTCTTTTACCACCTCATCAAGCAGTTCGCCGGTGCCGCTGCCGTTGATTGATGAAACGGGAAATACCTCACCTAATCCGAGGGCATAAAATTCACCGGCCAGTTGTATACGTTGCGGGTTATCGGCTTTATTTACAGCGAGAAACACCTTCTTATCGATCCTGCGGAGGATATCTGCCACCTCCTCATCCATGCCGGTGATACCATCTTTCACGTCTACCATAAAGATGATCACATCTGCTTCATCCATGGCCAGGGTCACCTGCTTGCGTATCTCTTCTTCAAACATATCATCAGACCCTACCACGTATCCGCCGGTATCGATCAGAGAAAACTCTATCCCGTTCCAGTCGGCCTTGCCATAATGGCGGTCGCGGGTCACGCCGCTGGTTTCTTCCACGATGGCCTGCCGTGTCTGTGTAAGCCGGTTAAAAAATGTTGATTTACCCACGTTGGGGCGCCCTACGATGGCGAGGATGTTTCCCATGGAATTAGTTTGTGGGGCAAAGATAAGGAATATAGGGTTGCCAACCTTATTAAGGTTGGCAACCCTATACTCGATAAAAGGACGACTGCCGGTATATTAAGTCCGGGAGGCTATGTGCCTGTATGATTTTTGCGACAAGGATTAACTCTTGTGATTCGTAAGGATATAAAACGTACCCCTGTTCTGAATGGATACGCTAATTTTCTTTTCTTTTTCTAATACTCCCAGGTATTTATTGATTTCTGTTGCATGGATGCCTAAGATCAGTGACAGATCATCAATGGTACAGGGCCTTCTTGCAATGGTTTCCAGGATAGCAGATGCTATATCTTCACGATAGGATTTTATCTCTTTTCTTTGGGGGGCTGCTGCAATGATCTCGATATTTTCCAGGTCCCAGTTAGCATTAATACGAGCCAGATCAGCATGCGTAGCAGGCTGAATGCCCTGCACAGCCCCGGGCCTGTCCAAAGTATTTAATTGAACCTTGTCAGGATTAATTTTTATGATTGCATCTTTCAGTAACTGAAGATCTTCTTCACTATCGTTATATCCCGGAAGGATGAAAATTTCAAGCCATACCTCCCCCTTGAATTCCTTTTTGAAGTCTCCCAGACCCTGGATGTATGTGTCTACTGTCAATGACGTGTGCGGCCTGTTCAGCTTTTGAAATGAAGATTCAAGGGCAGCATCAAAAGACGGAAGCACAACATCAGCCTTCAGCAATTCCTTTCTTAATTGTTTTGATGATAGCAAAGTCCCATTGGTCAAAATAGCGATCGGAATCGCCGGCCTGATGTTTTTCAACAAGCTAATCATATCACCTATCCTGGAATTCAAGGTAGGTTCTCCGGAACCGGAAAAAGTAATATAATCAGGATCAGGATTATTGTCGAAATAATGTTCCACTTCTTCCCTTACCTTATCAAAGAGGATATATTCTTTCCGGTCGATCGTTAATTTCGTTGTGGCCCCACATTCACAGTAAACACAATCCAGAGTACAAACCTTATGAGGCACCAGGTCGATGCCCAGCGACATTCCAAGCCGGCGGGAAGGTACAGGACCAAAAAGGTATTTATACATAAATGCTATTATATTTAATCATAAGCCAGCCGGGTTCTTTCATCCGACAAGGCAGGCTTGATAAGCTCTTCCCATTCAGGTGCATCCCATGTGCCCAATGCATTGTGGGTTAATAAGTATTTCTGAGGTATAGGGTGGGTTCCGATCACCACTTTCAGGTCATACTTTTCCGGTATGAACTGTTTGAAATGATCAAGGTATGGACAGGGAGGATAACCAACTACAAAACCTGTTGCTAAATGAACCACTTCAGCACCATTTTTCTTAAGCTCTTCCGGTGCATATTCGATGTTTCCTCCAGGGCAACCTCCGCAACTGGTATATCCAACCAATTCAATGTCTTCATCGTCTTTGTAAATATCGAATGCCCCTTCGCGATTTTTTAATGCCCTGAAACATTTCCCGCCTGCACAGCTCTTGTACCGGTCACAAATGATGATACCTATCTTAGTTTTCTTTTTCATAATAAATGCTGTTTATTCATTAACTATGGGTAAATACTCAATACCCTATTGTATCAGCACAATCACCTGCATTAAATAATTTCAATTTCTTTATTATAAAAACCATTCAGGATCTATATATCTGCGGATGCTTTCCCCGTAAGTATCAATGTGTTTGTTTTTGCCCACTTTAAAAGTGATCTTTTCGCCATAGGCTCTTGAGATAACAATATAGGATTCATCAACGTCATCCACCAGCCTGATATATTTTGCCAGCGAATCTCCTTTTTTTGTGTTCAGGCATTCATGACAAATGGGACAATAAAAATCTACGATTTCGCCCGCTTCAATAACTAATGAGGAGCTAAGTGTTGCTGTATAATTTCCAATTTCTTCGTGCAATAACACCAGGCCAATCTTGTTTTCAGCAGACTTTGCCGATAAGATGATATTATTATTGGCATTAATAGCCCCACGGCAATGCGGACATAAGTAAGAGACTTTCATGGTTATTCAATTTTATTTCTTAATAGAAGATTTCAATATACCGGATTTAATTGTAAACAGCTTATAATCTGAGCTCTTACGCTCCCATTCATCTGCGATCCAATGCAAGTGCTTATCTAAAACAGCCATTACTTCTTTTGGATTGGTTAAAGAAATATTAACAGGGATAAAATACTCATTTATTAATTTAATGTTGGTGCCAAATTGCATCGACACCAACACATTGACACCTTTATCTTTTAATAATCCAATAATCGCTTTTCCCTTTTTCTTCGATCCATGCTCAGCTTCTTCATCTAATGCCTTAAATAGATTGGTCTCTTCAGACACATACTCTAAAATATCATTCTGTAATTCATAAATGATATATTTATCTGCATCGCCAAAATGTTTTTTTTCAAATTGGTCGTTATGGTTTACAGCAAATGCAAAACGTAGTTTCATACTATAGTTCTTTAGTAGCTTTTAACAATCTGACGTATTGTCTAATATAATGTTTTTCCCGGAAATTTCCAAACCCATATTGACCCAATATTTCTTTCCAGTTTCTTTCAATAAAATCAAAAGCATATTTACATTCTATTGATTTAAAAATAATGCGGTGGTGAAAAGGCATCTTATTCATCTCGAATTCAGCAAAATCGAGCAATAGAAATGTCCCACCCGGTTTCAGGTGTTTCACCACATTCTCAATTACTTTTTTACGCACTTCATGCGGGAAGCCATGTATTACGAAGCTTATCAGGATTTTATCAAATTGATCTTCCAGGTCAAAAGGAATGTCGGCGCGTTGACGGATAAAAGTAAGCCGTTGGTCAGCTTCAAATTTCTTTATGAACTGCTTCTCCATGATCTCTGAAACATCCATTCCCGTAATTCTTCCGTTTTCAGATAAATGCTTTGCCATGAGTGCAGCATTACGCCCTGTACCGCAACCAAGATCGAGGATCTTATCTCCGGGTTCGATCCCCATATCATCCACAGCCTTTTCAATAAAATTTCTGTAAAGGCCAAATGAAATGGCATTCATAAGCTTATCATAGTATTTTGCCGTAAAAGGCTTTAACTCCACACCTGAATCAGGATATATCTTCTCTGCCATAATTTATTATTCAATGGGTTAATATTCAATTTATTTTCTGTTAATGACTGCATTTCAATTTATATATGAAAAATAATGACATCAATATTACGGCCATATATATCATAAAAAACACGTGAAAGCCCTGCTGCATGATCACCCAACCTCCCAGCAGAGGAAACAAGGCGGGCAATATATTTCCTGCTCCCGCAATACCTGTATACAATGCCCTGTTGGAGGTGCCGGAAACTTCCAGCAATACCCCGTTCATACTTATGCCATAAACAGCTACCATAATCCCTCCAATAATGAAAACTATATTCAAAGGAGGGGAAGTACCGGGCAATAGCAGGAGCACAGGTAACGCAAGAGCGAGTGCTGTATTTAGATAAAGTAAATTACGATACCTGAATTTGCCGGACAATACAAACAGCAGTAATCCTATAAATACACTGCCTGCTATCTTAAACAACAGGAAGTTAGCAGTATCGCTACTTTGGGTATTAAAATTTTCTTTTGCATATAAGATAATGAAAGGCAGGAACCCAATACTGATACCCATAGTATTTATGAATCCCAGGAAATAACCCAGCTTCTGATTTTTATTTAATTCGGACTTTATCAATTGGATAAAATGGCCAGGGCCTTTAATTGCCAGCCTGGACGGCACTACCTCCTTTAGTTTCCAGAACCCAATTGATGCAATTGCCAGAGCCATGAATCCGATGAAAAACATATACGCATAATTCAGCGGATATTCATTTGCTGTAAGTACCTGCCGGGCAAGAAAAACAGAACCCAATAGAATAATTCCTGTTATCATCTGCCGAACCGAAAAGAAAAGTTTTCTGGAATGCTCAGCTACAGACTTTCCCAGGATATCAGTATAACTGATATTTGCAAATGCTCCGCCCAAAGAAAATATGCTTATTAGAAGAAATATAAGAAGTATCCGATAATTTCCTTGAAAATATGAATTGAAATACAGCAAAAGCCCGATGGCCAGCAAGGCCAGGATCCTTGCGTTAATGCCAAGCAGGAGGAACTTCTTTTTAAAAGAATAATTACTGATAAAAGGTGCAAAGATCAATTGTGTAAAGCTGGATCCACCCAACATAATGGCAGTTAATATTCCAACATGAATAGCAGTTCCTCCTGAATCAATTAGCATGGCAGGTATTACTGTGTCAATATCAATAAATATCTGTGCTAATGCCAAAAACCCTGCATGCCAGAGTAATGAGCGGAAATTATTTTTTGATATAATGGCGGTTAATTGCATCCTGAGCTACATCCCATTGCCTTTAAATTGCAAATTTTTGTTTCTCCCCTTAAATTTTTTTCAAATATCCTGATTTGTACGATTCAAATGCTTCCTCCACGCTGATCTCGGAGGCACCGACATATATTTCGACACCAGCTTTTTCAAGAACCACCGCTGCATTGCCCCCCGGTCCATTTCCGGTGATCAGAATATCAGCGCCGAGTTCAAATAACGCCTGTGCCGTTTTAGGCCCTGCACCGTGAGCGACTTCTGAAACTGAACGATTATCATACTTTGTCATCTCACCACTTTCATTATCGTAAACTAAAATATATTCTGTTCGTCCGAAACGGGCATCCATCATGGAATTCCAGTCTGTGCCTTTTGTTGTAAATGCTATTTTCATGTAATTTATTAATTAATGGTGTGTTTAATTTTATTCCAGCTATCAGTAATTATTTTCTTTATTTCTTCTGCATCAGACTCAATGACCGTCTGTCCAATAGTCATTGCATGTGTAAATTGTTCATCATAAGGCAGCTTGCCCAGATGAAGAATGTTTTCTCGCCGAAGAAAATCTTCAATTTCTTCTGTTAGGTTCAGGTTAATGTCTGCCTTATTTATGATGCATCCTGCTTTCAGGCCAAATTTTTGCACAAGTTCGTATACCCGTTTCAGGTCATGCAAACCTGAAAGCGATGGTTCAGTAACCAGCACCACAAAACTGGCTCCAGAAAGGGACGATACCACAGGACAACCCAAACCCGGCGATCCGTCGACAATTACATATTCTGCCTTTTCTTCTTCAGCAATATCCTTCGCCTCACTTTTTACCCTGGCTACCAATTTTCCTGAATTATCAGCACCAATACTCAGTTTTGCATGAACCATGAGGGTTCCCGTCTTAATATTCGAGACATACCATTTACCAACATTTAATTTTTTATTGGTGATGGCTTTTGTAGGGCAAACCCGGGCACAGTATCCGCAACCTTCGCAGCTCAGGGGATTAATCACATATCTGCCCCTTATCAGCGGAATGGCATCAAATCTGCACACTTCGGCACATTTTCCGCAGACGTTGCATTTTTCCTGTGTGATTTGTGCCAGTTCGCCACTGTAAAAGTCTTCCGAATTGGCAAAATCGGGTTGCAGCAGCAGGTGCATATCAGCTGCATCCACATCGCAATCGGCTACTATTACATCTTTCCCACCCAGGAAAGCAAATGATGCGGTAAGGGAAGTTTTCCCTGTCCCGCCTTTGCCTGAAATGACCACTATCTCCTTCATCGTATATCCCCTCCATTCAAACCTTTAAGAAAGTCAATAATGCGATCAAGTTCTTTCCTGAACTCCGGTAACTCCGTGTAGATCATTTTTCCGGCTGAATACAGCTCTGCGATCTTTCTGTTGTTGCGGATCTCAGCCAGCACTTTGATATTTTCATTTTCACAATATTTAAGCACTTTATCATCTCCTATCCCCTGGCGGTTGATCACCACTCCAAAATTCTTTTTCAATTGCCTCACAGTTTCAACGGCAAGTTTTAGGTCATGAAGCCCGAAAGGAGTTGGCTCAGTAACCAGAATTACAAAGTCGGCATACCTGGTAGCTTCAATAACAGGACAGGAGGTTCCGGGAGGAGCGTCATAGATACTGGTTTTCTCACCCGGGAAAGTATCATTCACATATTCATGACTTTGCTTGATCAAAGGCACGGCCTGTTCCTCCCCTATGTCGATCCTGCTTTCGACAAAATGCAAATTTCCCTTTTGAAAATGGCTTAACATGCCCATCTTACGGGGGATCATGGGCAATGCATCGACAGGGCATAGTTCAGAGCAGGCATAGCAAGCATGACACAATTCAGGAAATACCATGATCTCCTTTCCCAGTTGGATCACGGCATGGAAGTTACACACCTCCTGACAAATCCCACATAGTGTACATTGATCCTCTTTCCATTCAGGGATCATTTTATACTTCTTTTCCTGATGAAGCAAATCGGCTTTGATAAATAGACCGGAATTTGGTTCTTCAACATCCAGGTCAGTAAGGATAACCTCTTCTTTTTCTGCCATGTATGATGACAGATTCACCGACAAAGTTGTTTTCCCCGTGCCCCCCTTGCCACTGGCAATCACAATTTTCATATCAGTGTGAATTAGTGGTCACAGGTATTATCTCCAGTTTCCAGTTGATCACTATAATATTGCGCAACGAGGATCTTTGGGTCATCAGAATTCACTCCAAGATAAACTTCTATCTTGTGCTGTGTAAAAATATCCTGGGCTTTCGTCCCCATTCCCCCGGCAATAATAGTGCTTACTCCTTTAGCAGCAAGGAATCTGGGATACGTACCTGGTTGATGTAACGGTGGCGTAATATAATCGACACTCAAAATGTTTTCATCCTTTGTTTCGACAATTGCAAATTTTTCAGAATGTCCGAAATGGCTGCATAATTTTCCGTCAATGGTAGGAACTGCAAATAACTTTTTCATATTAACTAAATGAGTTTTATTAATAATTACTGAATCGCTTAAATACTATCATAAACAACTAAAACCATTGCTCCTGACTTTGATGTAAACGGTCCATGTTCATCGCCGGGTAAAAATATCTGGTAAGATCCTGCAGAATAGCTTTCACCAGCCAACTCATACACTCCTTCAATAAGAAAATTCTGTTCGGTAGTGAGATGGGAATGTGGTGCCATATGAAAACCTGCAGGTAACTTCAGCAAGACTGTTTTTACCTTGCTGTCGTCTCTTAAGATTTTTGCCATTGTACCTGTCGGATATCCATTGGCTACTTCCCAGTTCTGATCGTCATATAAGTTTATTAGTTTTTTCATAGCTCCAAGGTTTTATAGTTAGCAATGATGTGTTTATATTGCATCAAACACAATTCTGATCTTAGAATTATTTCTTCAATAACTCTTCCCTGATCATGACATGTCCGCAATCAGGACATTTTACTGTGGTACATTTTACACCGGGTTCATGAGGCACCTTAGCACCGCACTTTGCGCAAACACAGTTCCCGCCTGTTCCAAAAGAACCTCCATCATTCCTGCCTCTTCCACCACCTTTTCCCAGTCCACGCCCCTGGCCTTGTCCCAATCCTTTTCCTGAATTTCTCATTACATTGATCTTTTAATGATTTTGAACTAAATTATTCCTTGTGGGCTTCCGCGAGCGCCATAGCTACTCAGCGGAGGCGCTGCCGCGAGGATATTTAATTTCAACGATTTATTATTTTTAAGAAAGCAGGCTGATGATCAGCCTGCTTATTACTACCCGCGTCTGTTTTTTAAATCAGTGAGTTGTTTCTCAACTGCTGCCAACTGTTCTTTCAGAACCCTGGCATCATTTTCGAGCAGTGTTTCGCGGGATTCTTCATGAATGGTCTCTTCGCTATTCAGTCCGTGCATTTGCCCGTACCTGTAGCCCATCCCTCTGCCATAACCATATCCGCGGCTAAAACCACGTCCACGGCCAAAGCCAAACCCTCGTACATTCTCTCCCGCACAATAACCCAATCCTCTTCCTGTTATAGGACCATTACCATTTGGCCCTGTTTTGTCTCTTCCTGGCATTATTACCTCCTTTTTTTATGGTGAATACCTTTACAACAATACCCATGGCCAAATCCTCCGGCATGATTTATCAAATTTTTAGATTCGCAGGCCGGGCAGGCCTCTACGGGTGATTCAATATTAATTTTAAACATATGCCCACAATCACGACATCTGATGATATTATACCTGAAATGAACTTCACCACCTTCTATGCTAAGCAATTTCCCCTGAATAAGAAAGGTAGCCACTTTCTTCCTGGCCTGATCAACAAGCCGGCTGAAAGTAGACCTGGAGATTTCCATTTCATCAGCGGATTCCTCGTGTGACATCCCTATAAAATCAGCCAATCTTACAGCTTCATACTCATCAAGCGAAAATACGATCCTGTCAAGTTCCGCCCCCGGCACACCAAGAGGTTTGAACTCTGTGAATAAGGGCGGTTCATGTACGATCCTGTTATTTTTCGGACGAGGCATATCTTATTTTATTTGAGTATTTGCAACAAAGGTAATGCACATATGTGCATAAAGCAAGGAAATTTTAGTATTTTTTGTAATCCTCTTGTGACATCTCCATGATTTCGGTATTAATAAGTATACATGATAATGTTCAACCCCATCGGGCTTGTTTGGACTTTTGATGATATTAACCGTAGCTTTTAGCTGCTGTTATTGCTGTTTAACCGCTCTGCTGTTCAGTACCCGCCAACCCAAAGGGGTTCAGCTTTTCTCCTGAAGTAATAAATGCGTAACTTTAATGCTTCCCAAAACCAATGCATAATGAGAAAAGCAATTTTTATTTTAAGCTCACTTTTATTACTAACTACTTTGTCATATTCACAGCAAAGCTTTCAGAATGTTACTACTTCCATGGGAATCTCCGGACAAACAGGCCTGGGGCATGCCGTGGGCTGGGGGGATATTGACAATGATGGCGACCCCGACCTGGGCCTCTCCAACCAGGAGGGAGATGGTTTCTGGTTTTACCGGAATAGTGGAAATAGCTTTACAAATATTACATCTTCAGGTGGCTTAAGTGGCCTGGGAGGGAATAAGATCATCATTGCGGAAGTGACCGGGGATGATATTAATGACCTGATCCTGAGAACGCGAAGTGGAACACAGTACTTGTTCGAGAGCAATGGTGACGGGACGTTTAACAATATAACATCTGCAGCAGGAGTGTACAGTGCGGCTATTTACAATATTGCCGACTTCAACAATGATGGTTATACAGACATGCTTTCTGTGGCTGATGATAACTTTTCAATCCTTTACAATAATGGAGATGCCACATTCCAATCTGCCCAGGTCATCAGCCCTTATGAAAGCTTCTGGGGAGCTGCTGTTTTGGATTACGACCGTGACGGATTCATGGACATTTACAGCAGTACATATAGCAATCAGCCAAACATGCTCCTTCATAACAACGGTGACGGAACCTTTACAAACACCACCATGCAGGCCGGCGTTCACTACGCCGATGGCGCGCATGGAATAGATGTGGGCGATTTTAACAACGATGGCTGGATTGACATTTATCTTGGCAGTTACTCCAGTCTTAACTGTGCACTTTTTCAAAACAACGGCGACGGCACATTCACAAATGTTGCGGGGGCAACAGGTACAAGTGGCCATCATGACACCAGAACCGTAGCATTTGTCGATTATAATAATGACGGATGGCTCGATATCTTTTCGTCCCATCATGACTTTTACTCTTACTCCAATACCATGCTACGCAATAATGGCGATTATTCATTTACCGGAGTCGCTGTTGACCTTGGCCTCTCCGGAGAGTTTATAGGGGATTATTTTGGTCAGGGATGGGCCGATTATAACCTTGATGGCGCCATGGACCTTTTCGCTGCCGGGCACATCGACAAATACAGGTTATTCAAAAACAATAATTGTCCGGGTTCATTTTTAATTATAAGCCTTGAGGGGATTGTGTCCAATCCAAACGGGATTGGTGCCCGGGTTGATGTTTGGAACGCCGGCCAGCGAATATCAAGAAATGTATTGCCCGACGGGGGCTTTCATGACAATTCCGACCTGAAACTTCATTTTGGCCTCGATGGAGCATATTCAGCTGACAGCCTCATAGTTTACTGGCCTTCAGGGATTATTCAAAAGCTATATGATATCAATGCCAACCAGTTTCTGACCATTGTTGAAGATGAAAGCACAGGAATTGAGGATGAAAGCATTAAGCATACGGATATTATCATATACCCCAATCCGATAATAAGCACTGCTGATATCCGATATTCGATACTCGACCCTTCGACAAGCTCAAGGCAGGTTATCCGATATTCGAACCTTTCTATTTATGATAGCTTTGGAAGGAAAATCCAGACACTGGTCGATGAAATCCAGGGACCGGGGACCTATACTGTTACATTTGACACTCAGGATTTGCCTGC
>JAOZTN010000075.1:0-15230 GCA_029942245.1 Bacteroidales bacterium
ATTTTTTCTCACCGCCCAAACACCCGGAACACTTTACCATCTCTTTGGCGATAACGGAATCGTACTAACTGATTATGATGAAGTTGGTAATTACTCCTATGCCTCTGCATTACAGGATAATATGAAAATAGTTCTTGGAGGCATAACCCTTTATACAGGCGCTTCTGGTACCGTTGAAAATATAATGGTTACACGATATAATAGTTACGGTTCTATCGATATGGGATTTGCTGACGATGGCATCAAGGTTTTGGAGTATGGTGGATCTGATGATTGGCTAACAGATATCGCTATTCAGCCGGATGGTAAAATTGTTGGTGTCGGGCACACTACCTCCGGGAGTAAAACAAAGATGCTCGCCTTTAGGCTTAACACCGACGGCTCTCTCGATAACAGTTTTCATATAGATGGTATGGCGGTAATCGATTTTGGAGAACATGTAAATGCTTACGGAATGTCGTTGGGTATTTGCGAGGACGGGAAGATCGTTATTTCCGGCTATGTACGTGATACAGTGTTATCATATAGTGAGATTGCTATGTGCAAACTCCTCCCTACGGGTTTTCTGGACACTGATTTTGGTTATTTTGGACTTGCAACCTATGAGGAGCAAGACCTTTTTTGTTTTCCGGATGAGTTAGTAATCCATAATGACAGGATTATATTGGGAGGTATCTTTTTAAATGCTGATTTTGAAAGATTTGCCGTCATTTCCGGATATCATCTGAATGGAGAAATCGACTATAGTTTTGGTAATGTTGGGTATACAAGTGTCATGCTGGAGGGGGATGCCACAATTATGGGCGGTGCTGCGAATAATGGTATGTGTGTGGCCCCTGACGGAAAAATCCTTTATACATGCAATCAGGTACCTGGCTGGTTGGAAAACGATATGGCATTATTGCGATTAAATCCGGATGGGGGTATTGACTACTCCTTTGGGACAAATGGTGTGCTTGTAAATGCAATGGATGTAAATACTTCTGCCAACGATGTTATCACACAGGCTGATGGGAAGATCATTGTATGCGGTACCTACAGAAGTCCGGATCCGGGAAGCTATGACTTTCTAGTCATGCGCTATCATGAAAACGGTGACCTGGATACTGATTTTGGTAGTGATGGCACAGGCATAGTGATCACTCAAGTAAGTTCGGAGGTACAGTGGTATGGTGACAAAAGCTATAACCTAATGTTTTGCAATATGGACAGGCTACTTGTTTCGGGATATGGAAGGACAATATCAGGAGGGAAAGATTTTGCTATGGCATGCTATAATACAGGATTAGATGTAGGTATTTCAAAACATGAAGCCTCAGAAATTGATTTCAGTGTGCATCCAAACCCAGTCGTTGATCAGGTGGATATCAGCTTTTCACTTGCCCATTCCGCCAACGTAGAAATAGAAATACATAACGTATCCGGAACCCTCGTAAGCAAAATATCTGATACATTCTATCCCGAAGGTGAACATCAGCTCCGCTGGAACTGCGAAGAATTACCTGCCGGCATGTATGTTACTAAACTGACAATTGGCGATAAAACCTATACCTCCAAAATCATAAAATCCCACTAACAATGGAACAGTGAAACCGTGCCTCTGTGGCCTTCTTAAGCATGTAACAAGCAACGTGTACAAGGTACCAAGGACAAGGTACAAGGACATTATAACCATTTAACCATGTAACAGTGGAACAATGGAACAGTGAAACAGTAGAACAATGCCCGCCTTCGCTTAAGCTTCGGCGGATGACAAAACAGTAAATACGTATTAACCGGCCTAATGCCCAACGCCTAACACCTAATGCTTAATATTATGAAAAAACTATCCCTGTTACTTCTCAGCATGATGAGTGTCTTTTTTCTCTCAGCACAAACTCCTGGCACCCTCGATCTGTCTTTCGGAAATAACGGCATCACACTTACCGATATCGGGGGGGTGGGTAATGGTTGCCATTCCTCTGCCGTACAGGCAGATGGCAAAATCGTGCTGGGCGGTTATGCTTATGATGGAAGTAGTGACAATTTTTCATTTATACGCTATTTGCCCAACGGAACTCTCGACAATACATTTGGATCAGGTGGGATCATGACTGTAGTTTTTGGTGGCTCGGGCGATGAACTTCGCGACATCGCTATCCAGGCTGATGGCAAGATCGTCGCGGTTGGATACACTGACAGTGGTGGTTCTAGTTCAAAAATGGTACTGATGAGACTGAATACCGACGGGTCTCTCGATAATACATTCAGTATCGATGGCACGGTAATCATTGAATTCGGGTCGGGAACGGACTCTTATGGTATGTCACTGGACTTGCAGGAGGATGGAAAGATAGTTGCTGCCGGGTATCTTTATGATATGACAGATGATATTCAGAGTGCGCTGTGCAGGTTGAACCCGGATGGGACCCTGGATAACAGCTTTGGCTCGAACGGGATCATTGTATATGATATTCTTTCGAAGGACAATTTCATCAATAATGTTGTTCTGCAGGACGAAAAAATCATTATTGGAGGTTTGTCGTATATAGATGGCCAAAACGTATTTGTTACGCTGACTCGTTTTCATGCTGATGGACTGCTCGATATGAGTTTTGGGGTAAGCGGGAATGTTGAGATCCTCTTGCCCATTGATACCTGGATCCTTTCACCGCAAGGTGGTATGTGCCTGGATGGCGAAGGCCGTATAATATATGGCTGTTATATTGATGGTATCGCGGGTGAGCATTTTGCTGTACTGCGCTTTCAACAAGAGAACGGCTACCCCGACAATTCTTTTGGGGATTTTGGTATGACAGTTACCCCCATTGAAGGAAATACAAGGGTCAATGCTGTTGTTGCACAATACGACGAAAAGATCATTGCAGGAGGCTATCAGTGGATTGATGATCATGGCGACTTTACCATGGTCAGGTACCTGGAAGATGGAACTCCCGACATTACTTTCGGGACTGAAGGTACCGGAGTGGTAATCACCAGTGCCAGTAGTGGCGGAACTTATCCCGACAACAGGATTTATTCACTTAATATGCAGGCAGATGGAAAGATTGTTGCAGCCGGTACCGGTCACAGCGAAGCAGGGAGTGTCGATTTTGCTGTAGCACGATACCATTCAGGATTGAATGTTAGCATTGAATCACAAGATGCTATTGAAGATAATCTGTTCATCTATCCCAACCCTATTATTGATCAGGCAGACATTCGCTTTTCCCTTGCCCATCCCGACAGGGTAGAGATAGAAATCTTAAATGCTTCGGGAATGAGGGTTCATTTATATCCGGGCTTAAACTATACAGAAGGGGAACATCAACTTCGTTTGAACTGCGAAGAATTACCTGCCGGCATGTATGTTGCTAAGCTGACAATTGGTGATAAGACCTATTCCTCCAAAATCATAAAATCCCACTAACAGTAGAACAATGGAACAGTGCCTCTGGGGCCTTCTTAAGCATGTAACAAGCAACGTGTACAAGGTACAAGGACATTATAACCATTTAACCATGTAACAGTGGAACAATGGAACAGTGAAACAGTAGAACATTAGAACAATGAAACAGTGGGTCAGTGAGACAGTGAGGCAATAAAACCCCAACCACCAAGGCACAAAGACACAAAGGATCACAAAGAATGCCTAACGCCTAATGCCCAAAGCCAAACGCCCGGGTTTACCATGTTAGTTTTACAAACGGATAGGCATTCGGAAACTGCGGGTTGATCACATATTTCCCTTTATTGTCGATCCAGCCCCATTCGCCGCCTTTTTTAACCATGGCACGCGTTTTTCCGAAAGGACGGGCTTTTTCAAACTGAGGATTTACAATATACTCACCCTTTTTATTTACATATCCCCACTCTTTACCTAATCGTACTGCGGCCTTGTCGTTATGAAAATCTTCCACATCAATAAATTGTGGGTTGATTACATAGTTGCCTTTTCCGTCGATAAAACCCCATTCTTTACCTTTCATAACACCGGCAAGGCCACCGATAAAATCATGAGCTTTCAGGAATTGCGGGTTGACAACATAATTCCCATGTGCATCGATATAACCCCACTCCTTGCCTTTCTTTACCGCTGCCAGGCCTTCACTGAAATCATTTGCATCATCGAACTGCGGATTGATCAGGTAGGTGCCTTTGGCGTCGATATAACCCCACTCACCACCTTTACGAACCCTGGCCATACCACTGATAAAATCTTCTGCTTTTTCGAACTGCGGGTTGATTATCCAGTTTCCTTTATTATCGATGTATCCCCACTTTTTTTCTTTTAAGGCAGGACACAGTTTTTCAGTAAAATGCGTGACTTTGTCGAACTGCGGATTGATCACATATGTTCCCTTTGCATTAATGAATCCCCATTCACCGCCCGACTTCACTGCTGCCAGGTCGCTATCAAAATCAAGGGCATTCTCAAACTGTGGGTTGATCACCCATTTTCCTTCGGCATTTACATAGCCCCATTCTTTTTCTTTTTTCACTGCAGCAAGGCCATTTATAAAATCCCTTGCATCGTCGAATTGTGGGTTTATCTTGAAATTCCCTGCCTTATCGATAAATCCCCATTCGCCACCTTTTTCAACACTTGCCAGGCCCTGGCTGAAATCATTAACGTGTTCAAACTGCGGGTTGATCACCCACTTGCCTTCGGTGTTTATATAACCCCATTCCTTATCCGCCCTTGCCCTTGCAAGTTGATCCTGGGCAAAACAAATATTCACCAGCAATACGGCGGCAATAATTAAAGTAAGCTTTTTCATAATTATTAATTTTTGGTTAATGCAGGAGGGCAAATATAAATCATTTTCTAAGACCCGGCACCCTGCACTCGGCACCCTGTACCCTGTTTATTATTTAAAAGCAATATAGATTAACAAAAAGCATACATATTAAGGTATATAGATAGCGTTTTTTTTATAATTTTCGCTTCTCTAAACTGATCCTATGGATAAGAATATTTGCCCGAACATCAATTCCTGCAGGATGATTTCAACCGCAGAGGTTGTTCCCAACGAAAAGGTAAAAGATGAGTATATACACACATGGTGTAAGAATGATCAGGAAAAATGGAGCGGATGTAAGCGCTTCATCACCAAGGCAGAACTTGGGTTTTGTCCTGATTTTGTGGTCCCCGATACAGCATTAAGCATTGATGAGATCGTGGATAAGTTTGAAGAAGAAAGCTAAAATTAATACCACCAAAACTTATGGCAACTATAGAAATAGAAGGCAGAACTTTTGAAGTTGACGGCGACGGCTTCCTTTCCGATCCTACTATCTGGGACGAAGAGGTAGCTACCCTGATCGCCAAATATGACGGTATCGAAGAAATGAGTGAAAAACACTGGGCCATTGTAAATATTATTCGCAAGAACTGGGAGGAAAAAGGAATGGCACCAATGGTACGTACCATATGCCAGGAAGCAGATATCCGCCTGCGGGAGGTATATGAGCTCTTTCCCCTCGGTCCGGCCAGGGGTGCATGCCGCGTAGCGGGATTGCCCAAACCTGATGGTTGTGTTTAAAAATACTTGTCGCTTATGATTTGGTACCAATGGATGGCCATCATAGCCCTGCTTGTATGCCTGTTGAGTTGTATATACCACTTCTACAAGATCCTCAGCCTGGGCAACCCACCTGAATATGCCCGGCGTGCAGGCCACATTGGGAAAGCTGTTAAATATTCTTTCACGGGAGCCATGAGCCCGAAGGTGAAAGAATCAGCATACATGCATATACCCACTTATGTTGCCGGTATCATCTACCACCTGGGAACTTTCCTGGCCATATTTGTATTTTTCCTGGTGCTTTTCAACATCTGGCTCCAGAGCTGGGTGATGTGGACAGCAGTTGTAATGCTGGTTGCGGCAGGCCTTTGTGGTGTCGGCATACTGATAAAGCGAATGAGCAAGCACGAATTGCGTACTTTATCAAGCCCCGACGATTATATTTCCAATATCCTTGTCACGGTATTCCAACTGATCACAGCCATGGCTATGATAGATATTGCCTTTGTTCCGGCATATTTTATACTCGTATCACTCTTAATGCTCTATTTCCCTGTGGGGAAGCTAAAGCATGCAGTATACTTTTTCGCAGCCCGTTACCATCT
Organism: Bacteroidales bacterium; assembly: GCA_029942245.1. Classification (GTDB taxonomy): domain Bacteria; phylum Bacteroidota; class Bacteroidia; order Bacteroidales; family B18-G4; genus B18-G4. The sequence continues at coordinate 6,113 of JAOZTN010000075.1, forward strand.
GGGTTATTTTTACGGATGGAGAGGTGTCTGGCCCCCAAAACCCATCAAGAAATAGTACATGGAAAAGCTCACTGATGAGAAAATAAAAAAGGGTCTTGATGTGCTGAAAAGAGATGTCGGTAGCAAGCTGCTTACTCATGTCAACTCCTGTGTTCACTGTGGCCTTTGTGCCGAGAGTTGTGTGTATTACCGGTTGAAACCCGACGAACACTTTGTCCCCGCTAAAAAGGTGGATATCGTATCTTCAATCTATCGCAGATATAATACCCTGGGCGGGAAGCTGGCCCCCTGGCTCACAAATGCCAGAAAACTGGATGAGGCCACCGTCGAAGATATGGTGGACCTGCTGTATGGTTCCTGTACCATGTGTGGCCGTTGCAATAAACATTGCTCCGTTGGAGTCGATATCGAATTTCTGATCCGCACCGGAAGGGCCATGCTGGCTGAAATGGGTTATGTGCCGGAAACCTTACAAAAAACGGTCGATACCGCTATCAACACAGGAAATAATATGGGGATCACCAAAGACGAGTTTGTAGATACCCTCAAATGGCTGGAAGAAGACTTGCAATTTGAAGTCGATGATGACAATGCCATCATCCCCCTGGATGAAAAAGGTAAGGATATAATGTATACCCTTAATCCCAGGGAACCCAAATTTTTTCCCCTCTCCATCTCTGCCATGGCCAAGGTGTTCTATGCTGCCGGGGAAAGCTGGACCCTCTCCACCAGGATGTATGATGTAACCAATTACGCCTATTTTTCAGGAAACCTGGAAGAAGGCAAGGTGATCGCGCAGCGGATGGAGGACGAAATGCTGCAGCTCGATGCTAAACGCTGCATACTTGCTGAGTGTGGTCACGGATCACGTGCTTTCCGCTGGGAGGCACCCAACTACCTCGAAAAGGAAATGCCCTTCGATGTAGATACTTCTGTAGAGCTGCTTGCCGAATACATACGCGAAGGAAGGATCAAGGTCGACCCGGAAAAAAATACAGAGCCGGTTACCCTGCACGATCCCTGCAACCTGACAAGGGGCGGGGGTATTTATGAAGAACAGCGCTACATTTTGAAAAAATGTGTAAAGAATTTTGTGGAAATGACGCCATCCGGAACGGATAATCTTTGCTGCGGCGGCGGCGGCGGGCAGCTTTCCATGAGCGAATATAATGAACGCAGAATGGGAATAGGGAAACTAAAGGCCGAGCAGATCACAGCCACAGAAGCCGTCGTGGTTGCCACCCCCTGCCACAACTGCGTTGACCAGCTGATCCAGATCAACGGCGCTTATAAACTGAACGTAAAGATCAAGACCCTGGCAGAGATCGTAGCGGATGCCATCATTCTTGAGAATGAAGAAAAAATCAAAGAGAATTAATATATGAGTAATCTGATCTATCTCGACAATTCAGCCACTTCCTTCCCCAAACCTGAGGTGGTATATAAATTCATGGATGAATTTTATCGCACCAAAGGTGTAAGCCCGGGACGTTCGGGTTTCGATGCTGCCATAGAAACTGAAGAGGTTGTACAAGGCACCCGGAAAATATTGACAGAACTTTTCAATGGGGATGATCTGAACAGGCTAACTTTCAGCTATAATGCGAGTGATTCCCTGAACATGATCATCATGGGGCTGGCCGAAAAGGGTGACCATATTATTACCACCATGCTGGAGCATAATTCCGTACTCAGGCCACTCCACCACCTGGAATTGAACGGCGTGGCAGAAGTTACGCATGTTCCCTTCGATAAGTATGGTTATGTCGATCCCGACGACATTAAAAAGGCAATCAAAAAGAACACAAAGATGGTGGTGATCAACCATAGTTCTAATGTGATTGGTACCGTTCAGCCTGCAGCAGAGATTGGCAGGATATGCAAAGAAGCAGGCGTATTCTTTGTGCTGGATGCCAGTCAGAGTGCCGGAGCTATCCCCATCGATATGAAGGCTATGGGTGTTGATGCCCTGGCATTCACAGGACATAAGTGCCTGATGGGACCTACCGGTATTGGCGGTTCCTATATCATGGGCGATCTTCCCATAAAAGGCACACGATTTGGAGGAACCGGGGTACGATCAGCACAAAAAACCCACCTCACCGAGTTTCCGTATCGCATGGAATGCGGCACCCTCAATACTGTAGGCGTTGCCGGACTCTATGCCGGTACCAAATGGGTGATGGAACAGGGCATAGAAAAGATTCATGCACAGGAAATGGAACTCTGGAAGAAACTGAAAGAAGGAGTGAAAGACATAGAAAATATCACCCTCTACTGTGCTGAAGATCCCGCCAACAGGAATGCGGTGCTGAGCATGAACATCGACAAGTTTGATTCCGGAGATGTAGGTACTATGCTGGATGTGGATTATAACATTGCCTGCCGTACCGGGCTTCAATGTGCTCCACTGGTACATGAAGGTATTGGCACCATCGATATTCATGGTACTGTCAGGTTGAGCATGGGCCCCTTCAACACAGAGGCTCATATTGATGCTGCCATCGAGGCCCTGGAAGATGTTGCCTCCATTCCACGGTAACAGTGTTTTGTCTATTTTTGCCGTTTGAACTAAATTTCACAACATTATGACTAAGATCTTAGGTCTGGGCAATGCCCTCGTCGATATTATTGTTTTCATCGAAGATGATACACTCCTCGAAGAGCTTGAGCTGCCAAAAGGCAGTATGCAACTGGTAGACATTGAACGCTCGGGAAGGATCCGCAATGCATGTGAAAGCATGCAGCAGTCCTTTGCTTCCGGAGGTTCGGCAGCCAACACCATTTACGGGATCGCAAGATTGGGTGCTGCAACCAGCTTCATCGGAAAGACAGGGAAGGATGACTATGGCAGGATCTTCAGGGAAGACCTTGAAAAGCACAACATCAAGCCTATCCTTTTTGCTAGCGAAACACATTCGGGCAGGGCTGTAGCCCTGATCAGCCCCGACAAAGAAAGAACCTTTGCCACACACCTCGGTGCAGCCATCGAACTATCGGCAGAAGATATTTCTGATGAACACTTCAGCGGACATGACATCTTCCACATCGAGGGATATATTGTTCAGAACCATGAACTTCTTGAGAAAGCGGTGAAGATCGCCAGGGCCCTTGGAATGACAATCTCCATCGACATGGCAAGCTATAATGTGGTAGAAGAAAACCTGGAGTTCCTGCAGCACATTGTTAAGGACTACGTCGATATTGTCTTTGCTAATGAGGAAGAAGCCAGGGCGTTCACCGGTAAAGAACCTGAAGAAGCACTGGAAGAACTTGCAGGCCTTTGTAAGATCGCAATTGTAAAGACCGGCAAAGACGGCTCCTTGGTGAAGAGTGGTGATGACAGCTACAGCATCCCGGCCATAGAAGCAACGGTGGTCGACACCAATGGTGCCGGCGACATCTATGCCTCGGGCTTCCTTTATGGCTTGAGCCAGGGCTGGCCCCTCGACAAATGTGCCGCATGCGGAAGTATCCTGGCCGGCAAGATTATCGAGACCACCGGAGCCAGGCTGAACGAAGAAGGTTGGGAAAAAGCCCTGAGCATGATTGAAAAGCTTTGATTTGATGGCAAAATTTCGTTTAAGGTTTAAGGTTTAACGCGGTACAATTAGCTATTTTCAATAACCCAACATTCAAAATCCAACAACCAACACCTTAATTGGCTTTTATTATTAATCAGTTTTTTATACATTTGCAGGCCTTTTCAAGGCAACCGTTAAACTAATTTAAGACAACAGAATCCATATGAAGGCCTATCAAACGAATGAAATTAAGAACATCGCCATTATAGGTGGTGCCAAGTCAGGCAAAACAACCCTTGTCGAAAGCATGCTTTTCGAAGGGGGCCTGCTCAAAAGGAGAGGATCTGTCGATGATAAGAACACTGCTTCCGACTATAGGGACATCGAGCTTGAACGCCAGAACTCAATTTTTTCAACTGTACTTTATACGCTCTACCAGGATCGTAAAATCAATATTATTGATACTCCGGGCTTTGATGACTTCGTAGGTGAAGTGATCTCCACCCTGACAGTAACAGATACTGCTGTTATGGTTGTGAATGCCCAGAATGGTGTTGAGGTTGGAACAGAGATCGCATGGAGAAATACCGTCAAAATGAATAAGCCGGTAATTTTTGCCATAAACCACCTGGAACATGAAAACTCTAACTTCGACGAGACCATTTCTCAGATGAAAGCTTCTTTCGGCGGAGGTATCACTATCGTTCAGTATCCTGTGAATGCAGGCCTTGGTTTTAACTCTTTCATCGACCTCATCAAGATGAAGATGTATAAGTATGCCGAGGATGGTGGAAAAGCTGAACTCCTCGATATTCCGGAAGAAGAAAAAGCCAAAGCAGAAGAAATGCAGGCAGCCATGATCGAAGATCTTGCTGCTAGCGATGAATCACTCATGGAGATCTTCTTCGAAAACGGAACACTCACAGAAGATGAGATGAGAAGCGGACTAAAATCAGGTCTTGTCACCAGGGGTTTCTTCCCCGTAATGTGCATCAACGCCAAACATGATATGGGTGTTGACAGGCTGCTAGAGTTTATAGCAAAAAATGCACCTTCACCAGACGAGATGCCGGCCATCACAACCAAGGGTGGTAAAGAGCTTGGCTGCAAATCATCAGATCCTACAACCGCATTCGTTTTTAAAACTACCATCGAATCACACCTGGGAGAAGTTACTTTCCTGAAACTCTATGGCGGTAAGATCACTGAAGGCCTCGACTTGAATAACGTTACCACGGTTACCAAAGAACGGATATCACAACTATTCGCATTCTGTGGTAAAAACCGCGAGAAATTGGATGTAATTCATGCCGGTGACATTTTTGCTACCATCAAACTAAAAAATACTCACACAAATAATACACTGAATTCGCTGAAAGGCGGAGATGACGAGATCGAAGCGATCAAATTCCCGAACCCTAAGTTCCGTACTGCCATCAAGGCGCTGAACCAGGGTGATGATGAAAAACTCGGATTGGCACTCAACGAGATGCATAAGTCTGACCCAACCATCATAGCAGGCTATTCGAAAGAATTGCGCCAATTGATCGTAGAAGGACAGGGCGAACTTCATCTCAACATCATGAAGTGGCACCTCGAAAACCAATATAAGGTTCCTATCGAGTTTCTTACGCCAAAGATCCCTTACAGGGAAACCATCACACGCGTTTCACAAGCCAACTACCTGCACAAGAAACAATCCGGAGGTTCCGGACAGTTTGGTGAAGTATATATGTTGATCGAGCCTTATACAGAAGGCATGCCCGAACCGGGCAAGTATAAGCTGAAACAACAGATCAAAATGTCATCTGTGAACCCATTCAACATTATCAAGGGTGATTCAGAGGTTAGCGTAAATGTAAGGGGTAAAGATGAAGTCGAACTCGAATGGGGTGGAAAACTCATGTTCTATAACTGTATCGTTGGTGGAGCCATCGATGCCAGGTTCCTTCCTGCTATCCTAAAAGGAATTATGGAACGTATAGAACGCGGGCCTCTCACCGGCTCTTATGCACGCGATATCAGGGTTATGGTTTATGACGGCAAAATGCACGCTGTTGACTCCAATGAGATCTCCTTTAAGCTGGCAGGCCGTAATGCCTTCAGCATGGCCTTTAAAGAAGCCGGTCCAAAGATCATGGAGCCTATTTATGATGTGGAAATAATGGTTCCCGAAGACAAGATGGGTGGTGTAATGACCGACCTGCAAGGACGCCGTGCCATCATCATGGGTATGGACGGAGGTTCTATCAAAGCCCGCGTACCACTGGCAGAAATGAACAGGTATTCAACTGCCCTCAGTTCACTCACCAGCGGACGAGCATCATATGAGATGACCTTTGCAGAATATGCACAGGTTCCGTCGGATGTTCAGGATAAACTCCTGAAGGCTTACGAAGAGCAATCCGAAGAAGAATAGAAAAGAGGCTGCCTCAAAAGGTAGTTTAGCAGTCATTTCGAACGAATGTGAGAAATCTATTCCTCAGAATAACAAGTATTTAGATTTCTCCTTTCAGTCGAAATGACCCATCTGAAAGACTTTTGAGGCAGCCTCTTTTTATGTACAATTCTGTCTGTACAAGGTACTATTTTCAATGTGCATTATGAAAATTTACCACATAATACCTCTTTAAAGTTCGCTTTTTTCTTTATTTCGCATTAACTTTGTATTTGTAGTAACTTGTATCTAGTATATGCGTATACTAACGTATTAAGTTAATTTACAGCCCACTAACGACCAAATTTTTATGCCATGAAACACTTAACCCTCCTGGTCATTGTTTTTATTATGCTTATTGGAAATGTCCGTTCACAGGAATGGATTCAAAACCTCCCTCAGGATAAACTTGAAAGTGGAACCCTTACTTTCACTGAAATTCAAAAAGCCTTTTACGACTATTGGAAACCTTTTAATGTCGAGAACGGATATTACGACCTTGACGGAGAGAAGGTAAAAGCTCCTTACTATAAACAGTTCAAACGCTGGGAATGGTACTGGGAGTCAAGGGTAGATCCAACAACAGGAGAATTTCCTGATAAGGAAGAACTCGACAATTATTATACGGCCCTGGCCGATAACAATAAGAGCCAGAGTGGAAACTGGGTTACCCTGGGACCAAGTACATCACCGGGTGGATATGCCGGACTTGGAAGGGTAAACTGTGTGACCTTTGTGCCAAATAACTCAAGCGAATATTATGCCGGTACAGCATCAGGCGGTATATGGCATACCATTGACGACGGAGCTACCTGGACAAACCTGAATGATAATGAAGCAGTCCTTGGCGTAAGTGATATCCTTGTTTTACCTGCTGTTACAGGACCTGACATCCTTTACATCGCCACCGGCGACCGTGACGGTGGATCTTTGTGGTCACTGGGTGGCGGACAGAGCAATGATAATAACAGCGTTGGGGTGTTGAAATCAATCGATGGCGGAGCAACATGGACAAGCACAGGCCTCTCTTTTACCGTTGGCCAGAAACGCAGGGTGAACAGACTCTTGCTGGACCCAAACTCAGCCAATCAAACCATTTATGCGGCCACCTCCAATGGCGTCTATAAAACAACCGATGGCGGTGTTACATGGCCACAGGTTTCGGGTAGCCCTGCACTTATTGATATGGAATTTGAACCAAACAATTTCTCTACAATATATGGATCCACAGATAACTGGGGAACAAACTATATTTACAGATCGATCAACTCGGGAGCAAACTGGACCTCAGTTGCCTCCTACAGTAGTACCCGAAGGATAGAATTGGCTGTTAGTTATAACCAGACAACATGGGTATATGCAATAGCAGCCAGTACAGGTGGTGGTTTAAATGGAATTTATCAATCGACCAACAGCGGAGCTTCCTTTACTCAGGTGCTGAATGGTAGCCTGAGTGGCAATTTCATGCTTAACTGGAGCTGTAACGGTACCGGGAGCAACAACGGACAGGGAGGCTATGACCTTTGCATCGCCGTTGACCCCAACGATGCCAACACATTATTTATTGGTGGTGTGAACACCTGGAAGTCGACAGATGGAGGAGCGAACTGGCTCATTAACAACCACTGGACCAATTCATATGGTTGCGGGGTGCCCGAAGTGCATGCCGATAAGCATTTCTTTGCGTATCAGAATGGAACCTCAACCCTCTTCGAATGTAATGATGGCGGCCTTTATAAAACCTCCAATGGTGGAACCAGCTGGTCACACCTGTCCAGCGGAATGGCCATTTCACAGATCTACCGCATGGGGATCAGCCAGACACAGGTAGATGAGGTGATTATTGGCCTGCAGGACAATGGCACCAAAGCCCGGCTCAGCGGAACATGGAATGATGTGATTGGAGGCGATGGTTTCGAATGCATCATCGACTACACCGACGTGAACACGCAATATGGGGCTCTGTATTATGGCGATATTTACAGAACTACAAACCATTGGGGCTGGTCAACACAACTACCTGTCCCAGGTAATGGTTCGGGAAACGCTGCATGGTGTACACCTTACTTGATAGACCCTGCCAACAATAACACCATTTATGTTGGATGTTCTTCAGTACAAAAGAGCTCAAACCAGGGAAGCAACTGGTCAACTATCAGTGCATCCTTTGGTACGGAGTTACAAAATATGGCAATCGCTCCCAGCAACACTAATTACATTTATGCTGCCACACATAGCAATATTTACCGCACTACAAGCGGTGGAGGCGGATCCAGTACTGTCTGGCCCAACATTACAAACAACCTGCCAACAGGGTCTGCAGATATCACATACATTGCTGTGAAAGATGATGATGCTGACCACGTTTGGGTTTCCATGGGGGCGTACAACACTCATGGAGTATACGAAACCACCAACGGAGGTACAAGCTGGAGTAACATCTCAACCGGTCTTCCTTCCATGCCAGTGATGTGTGTGATCCAGAACAAAGATTATGCAGGCATAGAATTATATGCAGGAACTGATGCCGGGATATATGTCATGCGTGATGGCAGTAGCTGGCAGCCATTCAGCACCGGCTTACCAAATGTGGTGGTGGCAGAGCTTGAGATCTATTATGCTTCTAACCCGACAGATAACAAGATATATGCTGCCAGTTTTGGAAGAGGTGTATGGTCAAGCGACCTTTACTCCCTTTACCAGCTGCCGGTACCCGATTTCACCGGGGCGCCAACAATAGGCATTCCACCGCTGGACGTTAACTTTACCGACCTCTCACTAAATACAATTACTACCTGGGATTGGGATTTTGGCGATGGACAGACATCTACCATGCAAAACCCAATAAATACATATAACACTCCGGGATCCTATGATGTCAAGCTGGTTGTGACCGGTCCGGGAGGTAGTGACTCTATCACCAAGGTAGGTTATATCACCATCAATTACCCTCCCCCCGCCTGTGACTTCGTGGCTGATGTAACCTCCGGGGATGCTCCGCTCACAGTGAACTTCACAGACTTATCAGTGGATTCAGTGGATACCTGGAGCTGGGACTTTGGCGATGGAGGTAGCTCAATAGAGGAGAACCCACAGTATGTTTATACCACTCCCGGCATTTACTCTGTTTCCCTGACGGTAACAGGACCGGGTGGAA
>JAOZTN010000076.1:0-11383 GCA_029942245.1 Bacteroidales bacterium
ATCCTCCTGAAGGGATCTCGAAGCACGACTGGGTCTTGTACCTGAATAATGAACAGATAAAGATGGTCCGCAAATATTACAAGATAAAGGATCGCATTTCAGGTATCAATATTACTGCTGAGTTGATTAAGAAAGGAGATGTTGCCTTCAGGGATAACATCTTGAAATTGAAGTTGGAAAAATGGCAGGCAAGAATGGCCATGGATAATATTGAAAGAAAAAGGAGTCCAAAGTATATGCTTGTAAGGTCAGATGTGATCAAATGTCCTGCATCTTATAAGATACCGGTAGAAGGCCTAAGCAGAAAAGATTGGCTTATGTACCTGACAAGCGAACAGATGGACCTATTCCAGGAAGCCTTTGGTCTCAAAGAACCAATTAGCAGCCTTAACATCACAGATACACATATCGACAATAAAGAAGTAGTCTTCATGTAGGATAATGGATAAGGACCAGTATCATTTATTTTCATGTCTGTGGGAACTCACCTTGAAATGCAACCTCAACTGCATGCACTGTGGCTCTGTGGCAGGCGTATCGAGGAAACAGGAGCTAGATCTTGATGAATGCCTTAGGGTTGCTGATGAGATCATTGAACTTGGATGCAAGGAACTTACATTTATTGGAGGGGAGATATTCTTATATAAAGGTTGGGAAAAAATTGCAAAGCACCTGACGGATAATGATGTGGTTGTCAACCTTATGTCAAACGGATACCGGATCAGGGATAAGCAGATCAAGCAAATCAAACATGCCAGGCTATCCAACATTGGCATTTCACTGGATGGTACTGAGGACATCCACAATTTCATAAGGAATAATTCAAACAGCTTTGCGGAAATACAGATAGCGTTCGATCATTTGAATGAAGCTAAAATTCCTATAGGAGTGGTTACCTCTTTAATGGAGATCAATTATCCTGTCCTTGAAGATACCTACAACTTCCTGATCAAGAACAATGTCAATCTATGGCAACTTCAGTTGGTGAACCCTATGGGGAACATGGCCGAAAACAGGGATTTGATCATGAAGCCGGAAAATATACCGGACCTGATTGAATTCATCGTAGATAGAAATAAAGACCGCCATATGCTTATTGTGGCTGCTGATAACATTGGGTATTATCACAATCACAGTGAATACAAAATACGGGGTACACGCACCCCGGTGAGCTACTGGGGAGGCTGCCAGGCAGGGCTCAACTCCCTGTTTATTGATAGTGTTGGTAATGTAAAGGGTTGTGGTGCCTTATATGATGATGTATTTATTGAAGGAAACGTGAGGGAACAATCGCTTGCCCAAATATGGCACAGCGAATCAACTTTCAGGTATAACCGTGACTTTTCAACCAAGCTCTTAACCGGAAAATGCAAGGACTGTGACAGAGGAGAGATATGCAAAGGTGGATGCAGGGCATCCAACTATTTCGTAAATGACAATTTATATGAGAATGCTTTTTGTCCGCATTTGAATTGATTTTATAACATTAAAACAAAAGATTATGAATCAAAAATCAAATCAGCTGATGAGGCTGACCTTACCCGTAATTAAACTGATCCTTCTGCTCCTTTTTTGCTTAAGCTTAAGCCAGTGTCAGAAAAAATTGGAACTGAATAATAAAAAGGTGATCCTAACGCCAGTTGGCGAACTGGTCGAGACGACACAATATGTCGGCGACAATGTAAAATTCAGGATATATTTTAAAAATCCTGAAAGTCAAATTGTGGATGTGGAAATAGTTGATACGCTGCATCCTTTGCTGAAGAATCCGTTAGCCTATAACGGAGGAGTAATAGAGGAAGTCTCCCTCACTGCGCGGAGAAAGGTAGCGGTTGTAAGATGGATTATCCCTAATGTAGCGGCAAAAGGGAGCGGCTTTGTCGAAGTATCCGGAAAGGTATCAGGGGCAAGTTCCCCCCTCCTGATCATGAACCGGGCACATATCTGCTTTTATAAGCCGGGCACGATAGAGAAGCCCGTGTTTAAGGAAGGAAAACCTGTACGGAATGCAAGCAGCAAAGCACTCGAATGCATCACCACCAATAAAGTGATCGTGAATATTTGTGGAGATCCCAAGCTAGGATGGATTCCGTTTTCCCCCGGGGCCCAGAAGGAGGATAAACCATTTTATGCACTTAAGGATGAAACGACCATGGGCATTATGGTGAACTTCGAGTTTCCGGGGATGTATGTCATGGAAGAAATAGTAGATGGTGAAATATACCACATGATCACCATACCTACACTGGAAAACCTGGGTGATACTGGTAAACCGGCTATTCCCCTGGCCGGGAAGATTCTCGAGATACCATATGATGTTGGATTGTCAGTTGAGATCGTGAAGAAAGACCCGATTGAGTTCGAATGCTATAACGTGATCCCATACCAGGAGAGGACTATAGAGCAGGCCTCAGGCGATAAGTTTTACATTGATACTGAAATCTATACAAAAGATAAGCTTTTTCCGGGCACACTGGCTCAGGCACCTGCCGATAATATTGGGATCATGCGAGGACACAGGGTAGTGTTCTTGAAGGTATTCCCGGTCCAGTTCAACCCCGTAAAAAAGACTCTCACAGCCTATCGGCAGATCGAAGTTAGAGTTAAGTATGATAAACCTGGACAAATTGAACCGATTGATAGTAAGCTATATGCTACAGGCTTCGAGGAAGTTCTGGAAGCTGCTATTTATAACTATAAGTTTGACCGTAAAGTGTTTGGCCTTGACGGTGGCCCGCTAACTGAGGCGGAAGAGGAAGAAAAACATCCCGGTTGTGACTACCTTATCATCACGGAAGGCACTTTTTACAATGCTTCCGATGCCAACAATCCTGTGAACATGTTAGCTCACTGGAAGACGAGAAAAGGATTGAATGTCCTCGTTGAGGAAATTGCAAACATCGGTAACACCGCGGCTAATATCAGGAACTACATGGTGGATGCTTACAATAATTGGGCAAGGAAACCACAATATGTAGTCCTCATTGGCGATGCTGACCATATCGTACCTGATTACCGAACATTTCATGACGGTCATAAAGTATTGATCGGTGGAAGTGATGTTAGTACCCTGATTGGGACAGATCTTTACTATTCAGCAATAGATGGAAGTGATCATTTGCCCGATCTCTTCCTATCAAGAATCTCTGTAGATAATATTAATGAGCTTGAAGCTGTCATAGATAAAACCCTGTTATATGAACAGAATCCGCCCAACTTAGCTGCTTATTATCAGACAACATCCCTTGTCAGATTGTTTGAGGATGATGATCCTAGTAACGGTAGAGAGGACGGAGGTTGGGTGTTATTAGAAAGAGCTGAAGAGATGAGAAATTTCCTGATTGCCGAGGGTTACACGGCAGACAGAATTTATAATTTTTCCGGGACCTTTGCCAATGGGCCGCAAGAATGGGAAAATGGATCCAATCTGCCGAACCAACTCACTCAACAGCCACCTACGGTTTTTGCCTGGGATGGTGACCACAACGATATCGAAGACGCCTTCGATAACGGGAATTTCCTGGTTTCTTACCGCGGTCATGGATGGAACAACGGCTGGGGTCGACCGGATTTCAGGAACAATCACGTGCCCAGTTTGAACAATAATAACATGCCTGCCTTTGTATGGGGGCTCACCTGTCGTACAGGTTGGTTCGACCACGAAACCGATCACGCATCTCTTGGCGAGAACTATGATTGCTATGCAGAGGTGATCCACAGGGCAGCCGGAAGCGGAGCTATCGGAATCATTTCCTGCTCGAGGAATAGTTCAGGATCCGACAATAACCCGGCAACAGAAGGAATGTGCGATGCTTTCTGGCCCAGTTTTGATAACAATATGCATGGTGGATTCTTGCCAAGGATGGGACAGGTCCTGCTATATAGTAAAACCTATATGGCCAATGAAACTGGAGGAAATGGCAGTTTATCGGCATTCGAGATGATCCATCTACTCGGAGAACCAGAGTTGCCTGTATGGATCAACGAACCCGGCGATTTGGATGTCATTCATCCGGAGGGTGTAGGAGCCACAGGTAAGCAGGAAATAGTGGTTAAAGTGACTGACAATACCACGAATGACCCGGTGCCAAATGCTGTTGTGGTGCTTTCACGTGACATGACGGTATTGGCGGCGACACAAACTGATCAGGGAGGGAATGCCCTGATGGAATTTAGCAATATCGGTGCCGGTGAAATTGATATTACCGTTACCTCTAAGGTATACCGACCATATATGCATACTATGAAAGCCATTGCAGGCGGTGCCTATATAAATATCCTTGACCCGACGGATGGAATTGCGAATCAGGCCATTACCATCGGAGCAAAAGGATTTGATGGCAATGAAGAAGTACAGGTCTTTTTCGGAGGTAGTCATGTGAGGACTCTAAATGCATCCTCCGGCGAGTTTGGACAATCAAACAACATAACATTTCTTGTTCCTTCAGGTCTTGATCTGGGCCTGTACAACATAGTGGCCGTTGGAAGCACATCGGGCCGCTTTGCAGTGGATGTATTCCAGCTTCGCGACCAAAGGATAGTTGATTTGTATACATATTCCCAGTGGGATGAGTCAACATGGTTTTTGGAAACCAACAATGAGAAGGTTTGGAATAGCCCTGCCATATGGCTCGTTGATGGTGGAAGTGGAAATTCAATCAGCTCAAATAACCTGGTTTTTGGCAAGAACTATATTATCAATACAAAATTCTTTAATGCTCAGAATAATGATGCAAATGGAGCACGCGTAACCTTTAAATGGGCTCTGCATGGCATAGGGCAGGTTGTATGGGATGAGATAGCGACGGTACCGATAGATATTCCTGCAAACGGTGATATAATTGTGCCAATACCATGGACGCCACCCACTACTGGCCATGTCTGCATCAAATCAGAAATCTATCATATCGAAGATATCTGCCAGACCAATAATAAGGGTCAGGAGAATTGTCATGTGGGGCCGACCTCCTCTCCAGCAAATGTAGAGTTCACAGTGTGCAACCCTACGGAGAGGCCTGGCATGGTATACTTTGAAGTATATCAGCACAGAGATGTTGATCAGGAAGGTAGAATTACACCCCTCTGGGGTTCCTTTATCAAACATCCGGATCCGCAAATGCTAAAACCCGGTGAATGTAATAAGGCTGTTATCACAATTGACCCGGACTTTGCAAAGGGTAAGGTGCTTAAGGGCGATACGGCTAGATTTACTGTTTCAGGATACATCGACAGGGAACTTATTGGAGGAATAGACCTGGAGATTGTGAAGAAGTAGGGATAATAACAAATAAGTAAGAAAATGAAACAAAGAGGACATACGTGGATTGCCATTCGTGCGATCGGACTGATACAGGAAGATCCAAAAACAATTGATCTGGCAAAAGTACTGGCACCAAAGGCCAAAGAGTCATGCATCGGATGTTGGCTGCCGGACATGGGTGGATTTAAAAAGGGCCATGGCATTATAGGGAATCATACTTTTAAGAATGCCCCTTACAATGGCCCAAATAAATCACATTTCGTTTTAAAAAAGGATAAGTTGCTTAAATCGCTTGATCCCGGCCTGGCGCTGTATGATTATATTGAGACAAAGTCAACCTTATCTTCTGCCTGGTGGAATGCACCATATAAAGCCATACAGAATGATGGGGAACACCTGCCGGATTGCCTTTCATCATTATTCGATACAACAGCCGATTTATTGTTATTGGGAGATCAGGAACTTGAAAAATTGGTTCCGGGAAAGATAAGCTATGGATCGTATCTGAGCCGGGAATGCGCCCTTTCTAAAGAACAAGTCTCTACTATCTTTTTCATGCTATCGCATTACATTGCCGATAGTTTTATGCCCTGCCATTCGGATAAGAGAAAGCTAGCAGCATTCAAACCAAAATGTATCCATGAAGGCTGGGAAAAGCACTGGGAAAAAGAGATCGGTACTTACTTCGATAAGAAGAAGTTATTGGTCTGCCAGGATTCTTCCCAGCAGGTTATTGATAAAGCTAAAACGCTGGATGCAAAATTTAACCTGGCATTTGATCAACACTTAGGCTGGCCAAATACCAAGGATGATATCTGGGAAACGGGTATTTACTGGAGCAGAGCATCATTTGCTTTTTCATGCAATATGTTTCCTGTTGATAAGTACCCGTACAATAGTACAAAGCAACCCTTGTTCAAAGGCTTTTTTACTGATGCGGATTTAGCTGAATATGATCGTATTGTGCTGCAATCAGCCGTATATGCCGTAGCGAGTACATGGAAGAGGATCTGGCGGAAGTTTAAGAAGTAAACGACATTTATAAAGTGAAATCATTTAATAATAATAATTATATGAGAGCATATATTTTCCAATCAATGCCTGACCGATTTGATTTGTCGGTTAAGCTTAGCCCACAAAGTGCCGATGCATGGTATGCCACACGATACAGGACAAAAATGAATCCAGGCGACATAGTGTTTTTCTGGATGGGAGGAGACCCAAAGTTTAGAGGATTGTATGGATGGGGAACTATCCAATCATTGCCATATTTCAAGAAAGAATGGAACGCCTGGGCAGTGGATATCAAGTATGATGTGAAGTTCGCAAATCATATCCGTTATGAGGTTCTGCTGAAGGATCACATTTTAAGAGAGATGTTAATATTCAGGGTTAAAATAGGAACCAACTTCCTTTTGGATGATAAACAGTTAAAATCCCTTATTGGATTGATAAGTAACATGAATCAGACAATTCCTAATATCTATCAAAATGGCAACTGAAACACGCAAAAGTATCATTGAGGTGATAAAGACACCAATCAGTTTTCTCGTATTAATACTTTTGATTGTAGAAGCTGCATTGGTTCCTATGGCATATTCCTTTCCACAGCATGAAACATTGCTGATAGGGTTTATTATTGGGTTTCTAATTCTATTTATTTTAATCATTGTCGGGTTCTCCATATGGGAGCCGGAAGTGTTGTCAGGTAAACGCAGCTGGCATCGTGATTATGCTCACACAATAGCTGATGATATATATTTTTCCCTTGAAGGCTTTCTGTCGAATTTAGAAGAAGCAGAACAAAATGAAGGTTGGTTGTTTTTAGCCAGCACATTAAACCAGGTAGATACTCCGGATAAGGATTTCAAAAGATTCTGCCAGAAAGTGAGCAAGAGAATATTGAGAAAAATACAATCAAGACCAAGAATCAACATCCAGGGTACCGCAGGTGCAAGCCAGATACAAGTGCCGGAATGATCAGTAATGACTTCAATGATTCCTGTCTTAGGTGGATATTGTCCGGTCCGTCTGTTTCCGCATGCGGGCACTTTCGTGTCGACTTATGTATGCTTTTGCTCCCTATTGTTCAAAAAACGTCAATAAGTTTTATAAAAACGGTCAACGCTATTCAGGCATGATCAACTCAACACCCAACACTGATTTTCCCTATCTTTACCAACACAATGAAACGCCTCCTCACATCCCTGATCATTTTGATACTGCTATGTGTCATCGGAGGAGGGAAGATCATAGCCCAAAAAACCACCAAAGTAAAGCTCATCCGCTCCGATGAGCTCCTGATGGATGACCACTTCAACAAAAACATACAGCGCCTGATAGGAGATGTGGTGATGCTGCACGACAGCACATATTTTTACTGCGACAGCGCCTGGCTCAACCGCAAGGCAAACAATTTCCAGGCCTTCAGCAAGGTGCATATATTGGTTAGCGATACACTGGAGATATTCAGCGACTCATTGAATTATCATGGCGCTTCCCGCATCGCCGACCTTTACGGCAACGTGAAGCTGGTCGACAACAGGGCAACACTGACTACAGATCATCTGACCTACGACAGAAATACGGATATTGCATATTACTACACAGGTGCCGTGATCGTGAGTGATTCCAACATCCTCACCAGTCGCATCGGGCACTACTATACTGACTTTAAAGAGGCCTATTTCCGCGACAGCGTGGTGTTGACCAACCCCGATTATGTAATGAATTCCGATACCCTCAAATACAATACCGCCAGCAAAACAGCATGGTTCTTCGGGCCATCCACCATCGTGGGGGAAAAGGATAGCATTTACTGCGAAGATGGCTGGTACAATACCGACATGGATGTGTCACGTCTCAAGCTGAATGTTTGGGTGCAGCATAATGAGCAGATCCTGATGGGTGATACGGTCTTCTACCGCCGTAATCCACGATACGGCGTGGCAGAGAATAATGTGACCCTCTACGATACCGTACAGAATATTTATGTGCATGGCCATTATGCTGAGTACGACGATGAATTGCACTACGCTTATGTTACCGATAGCGCCCTGGCGGTGATGCCCGACAAGCAGGACTCTCTCTTTGTGCATGCCGACACCATGTGGATGATCACCGACAGCAAGGGCAGTGCCAGCCTGATGAAAGCCTACTATAAGGTAAAGTTTTACCGCAAGGACCTGCAGGGCATGTGCGACAGCCTGGTATATCATTTCCTCGATTCTACCATCATCATGTACAATGAGCCGGTGCTGTGGTCGGAAGAGAACCAGCTCACCTCCGACTCTGTCAAGATCGTGATTGCCGACAACCAGATCGATACCATGGTGCTTTACAACTCATGCTTTATCATCTCTAAAGATGACACTGCCAGCTATAACCAGATAAAAGGGCGGACCATGATAGCGTACTTCAAGGGAAATAAGATCAACCGCATCCGGGTGATCGGAAATGCGGAAACCCTCTACTACCTCCGTGAAGAGAATAAAGACCTTATCGGCATACAAAAAGCCATATCGAATCGTATGGTGATCTACCTCGACAGTAATCAGATCAGCGGATTCACCTATATCGACAAACCCGATGGAGCCATCCACACCGTGTTTGAACTTTCCGGTGACGACCTTATCCTCCGTGACTTCAAATGGATAGAAGGCCGTCGGCCAATAAAAAAGGGAGATATTTTTATTTGGTAAACCAATAGAGTGTTGAGTGTTGAGTGTTGAGTTTTGAGTGTTGAGTTAGTTTAAAGTTGGGGAGTTATGTTCGCTATTAACTTAAGTTTTTCTGTGTGGTTTTGACAATTGCTGTTGTGATATTAATAATATTGACAATTTCCTCGATAAAATATACCAGGTCAATATTAACCAGCTTGCTCTGATCCAGAAGCTTAAGCCAGTATTGCGTTTCACGTGCCTCTTTAGAGGCAACAGACATCTTAAAAGCAAAATCTCTCTTGCTAAAGGCCGCAGATGCTTCATGGATATTTGCACCAATGCTGGTGGCACTTCTCAACAATTGCTTTGAAATGATGAATTCTTTTTCTGCTATTAGTTGACTATATAAATCTATGGATCTTAAGGAAAATTGAAAGCTCCTGTCCAGTATCTTTGGATTCTTCATATTACAATTGGTCTTTATATATTAATACCCATTTCCACAAAATGTCACAATAATCAAACAAAGAATCTTGAAAGTTTTCACTTTTAGAATTTAACACTAACTCAAAACTCAAAACTCAACCCTCAAAACTTAACGATTGTTTATTTAGACCAATTCTCAATTATAGAAAAAGCCGTAACTTTGCAGCGCAAATTAATTAAGGAGAAATGAAAAAGATTGGAATATTTTACGGTTCATCGACCGGGAATACTGAAATAGTTGCTGATAAGATCAAAGCCCTTTTTGGGAAGGATGCAGAAGCGATCAACATCGATTCAGCAAGCAAAGAAGATTTTGAGAAGTACGATTTCCTCGTGTTGGGAACCTCGACCTGGGGCATTGGCGACATGCAGGACGATTGGGAAGATTTCATAGAGATACTGGAAGAAGTAAACCTGGATAAAAAGAAAGTAGCCCTCTTTGGCCTTGGTGACCAGGTAAACTATGCCGACAGCTTTGTTGACGGCATGGGAGCCATCCATGATGCCATTTACGAAAGAGTTGATATTGTCGGAGCCTGGCCTCTTGACGGATATACTTTTAATGAGTCAGCAGCACAAAAGAACGGCAAGTTCATTGGCCTGGCTATCGACAAGGAGAATCAGCAGGATCTGACCGATGAAAGACTCAAGGAATGGGTCAGTATTCTTAAAAAAGAATTTTAAGTTTTTGATTTTTAATTTTGAATTTGATTTTACTACTGTCCGCTTAAAACTTCGCAGGCAATGTTAGCAAGGAGATTTACTCACTTCGTTCGTGAGACCGCTTCGCTTAGTTCTCCCTACACTTTGTTACGGTCTTCTCGAAGGAGCTATGCGACTGAGAGATCCCCTTAGTTTGTTTAGCTACGATAGATTATATCGGGCACTTGTGATTTTTAATTTTGAATTGATTTATTCTTTTTCAGTTTTTATTAGTTGTTTTCACGATTGCCGTTAAGAGGCGTATAATTTGATGAATATCGTCGAGGTATTCTTTCACAGGCACGTGTACTAAATTCCCTTCATCAAGCAGTTTCAACCAGAAATATGTTTCCCGAGCTTCTTTTGAGGCGATAGCCATTTTATTTGCAAAATCTTTTCGGCTGACGGCTGCTGTTGCTTCAAAGACATTTGCCCCAATACTGGTTGAACATCTGAGAAGCTGCTTGGATATGATAAACTCTTTTTCTTTCGTGAGTTGTTTGTAAAGCTCCAGGATCTTAATAGCAAAGTTAAAGCTGGAGTCCATGATTATATTTTCTCGCATAACAGATAGTCTTATATCTATTAATACTCGAATCTTTAAAATGTCCCCGGAGTAATTAAGAATTAAGCATTCAAAATTAAAAATTAAAAAACCGCTCAAGTGAGCGGCTTTTTGCTGATTATGAAAAATAGCTGACGCTATGGTGCAGTTATGAGATCTTGATCTCCCTGCCTTTGACCTTTGCTTCCGCACTCTTTGGAAGCATCACACTTAAAACTCCGTTTTTATAATCTGCTTTGATCTTTTCCTGGTCAACAATGTCGGGCAGGCTGAAGGAACGGCTGAATTCGTCATACCGGAATTCACGCCTGGTGAAATTCCTGTCTTCTTTTACCTCTTCTTCTTTTCTTTCCACTGAGATAGTTAGTATATCATCTTCGAGATTGAGGCTGAAGTCGTCTTTGGCCATACCGGGTACAGCAAGTTCGATGGTGAAGTCTTTCTCATTGTCGATGATATTGGCCGCAGGCCGGTTGAAATCACAGCTGTGAGATACAGGCCTTCTTTGCATTCCGTTCATCATTTCATTCATTAGCGGGTGATTTGTCCATTTCATTAAAGTCATTTTATGGTCCTCCTATAATTGTTATAATTTTTTGTGTTTGTTCTTTTACCCAGTCAACTTCTATACCATTGCCTGAATAGGCCTAATTAGCTGACAAAGTGGCATGTATGCGTGAAAAATGCTGACAATGTGGCATTGGTGGT
>JAOZTN010000076.1:11483-13349 GCA_029942245.1 Bacteroidales bacterium
AGCTGACAAAGTGGCATGTATGCGTGAAAAATGCTGACAATGTGGCATTGGTGGTGCGCGGTGCGCGGTGCGCGGTATGCGGTGCGCGGTACGCGGTGTGCGGTACGCGGTACGGGGTATGCGGTGCGCGGTACGGGGTACGCGGTGCGCGGTACGAGGTGTGCGGTACGGGGTACGGGGTATGAGGGGTGTGGGTGAAGTATTATTCTCCTGATTTCTTCACATATACCCGCCTGATCCAGAAGGGAAGGATAATGAATCCGATAAAGAGGTATGGGTAATAGCTGAAAAGGCGCCAGAGGAGCCCTATGGCCATTTCAAGCCCTGCTGGGATGAATTCACCAAGGAAGACCGGAAAGGCATATTCGGCCACGCCGCTACCTCCCGGCGTCGGGCTTACAAGAAGGATCACCCACATTACGAGTTGACGCCCGTAAATAAGGAATTGGTCTCCTATAAAGGTGAACTGATCGTTGCTGGTACGAAAGGCCATGATGAGGGCATTTACTACCCAGAAACGTGCCGACCATGAAAACACGGTGGCACCAAATGCTTTTAGCCAGAACATGAATGATTTTCCTTTCATCTCCCTGGAAGTGGTGATGATGTCATCACCGGTCTGGATTGCCTTCTGCTTCCAGCGATTCAGAAAAGGAAGGGACGCCAGGCCAACAAGGATTCTTTTAAAGCCTGCAGGGCTGATAAATATTGCTGAGGAGATGGTGATGGTGAGGGCAAGGATAAATATATAACCGAAGATGAAGGCCTGCTGGCCGCCCAGGTTCATCAGGAAACCGGCATCAGTCACAAAAAGGCTGTCCATCCCGATCACAAGTATTACGATCGGGACCATGATAATATAGAATAGCTCATCCAGCATCGCCGTGATCATTACAATGGCTGTGGTCCGACCCATACTGATGCCTTCGCGGTTTACGATAAACAAGGCAATGGCAGATCCCCCAACGATGGAAGGCGTGATTGATGAGGCAAACTCCCAGAGCATCACCACATCAAAGCTATGCCGCCAGCTGATCTGCTTGTCGGTTAGCACACGAAGCCGGTACATGTATGCAATGTCCCTGATCGCTTGCAGACAGAGGGCAACGAATAACCACAGGAAGGTATACACCGACCAATGGATATCCAGGAAAGCATCCTTGTTAAAGTCTTTGATAAGCAAGACCGTGGCTACACCGAAACCCAGTACCAGGGGTATAATGATACGCTTGAGCTGGAAAAACTTTAATACCTTATTGAGATCTGTATCCATTTACCGGACTTGAGATTACAAAAATGAGCAATTTTTCTATATAATTATGAATTATGGATTATGGATTATGAATTGAATGAAGATTTAGTGAGTTTTTAGTGTGACATTTTGGAATTAATGGTATTAATAAGTAGTAATATAAACTTCTGATTATGAAAGAAAATCTAATTTCGGAATTATCATTCAATTTTTCTTTGAGTATAATAAAGCTTTATCAGGATTTAACCAGGAAAAATGAATTTGTGATTTCGAAACAACTATTAAGGAGCTCAACGAGCATTGGCGCAAATATAACAGAAGCCTTGGACGCTTTTAGCAAGCGGGATTTTGCTTTTAAAATGTCAATTGCAAAAAAAGAAGCAAGAGAGACACATTACTGGCTAAGATTACTCCAGGAAAGTTCACTTTTACATAAAAATATGAAGCCTTATATTGATGATGTTGAGAGTATAATCAGGGTGTTAACTTCTATAGTTAAAACTACTTCAGAGAATTTAAAGAAAAATCCATAATCCATAATCCATAATCCATAATCAGAAAGCGGATTATCCACAATGGAAGTATTTATCCACCAGCTTCAGTATCTCTGCTTC
>JAOZTN010000076.1:13449-15156 GCA_029942245.1 Bacteroidales bacterium
AAGCGGATTATCCACAATGGAAGTATTTATCCACCAGCTTCAGTATCTCTGCTTCATTGTGACCGATATCCTGCCTGAGGGTTTTATCCTCGAAGCTCTTAAGATAGGATGCGATCCATTCCAGCATGCCTTTCGAGAAAACGCCATGCCTGGTGTAAATTTCCTTCTGATCAAGCAGGGCATCAGCTGATTCCCAGCATGAGCCCGGAAGCACGGAGAGTGAATCCAGCTTAGCTTTGTTCTCTTCCATGAAGATGTTCACATCCACGTATGTCTCTTTTGCATACTTAAGGGCGTCTTTCATTTCGAAACCATGCCTTGCAGCTACTGTCAGGCCTGCAAGCAAGAGGTAAATGTCGGCCGATCCGTCGGGACAACGGAATTCAACAGTTTGCTTATTGGTGAAGTTCCCTTCCGATGGTTCTTCCTGTGGGTTGGCCTGTTGCTGCATATCTTTCTTCTGCGACCATCCAAGGGGCACCCTGACGAGAACAGAGCGGTTGCGGTCGCCCCAGCAAATGTTAGTGGGGGCTTCCTGGTGCGGTACCAGCCTGAAATATGATGTAGGGTTGATATTGCCAAAGGCAGTCAGTGATGGTGCAAGAGTCAGGTAACCGGCAATGGCTTTCTTCGCAATATCGCTCAGTCCTTTGCTGTCGACCATCATATTTTCGCCATCCTTCATCAGGCGGGTATGGATATGCAAGCCGCTGCCGGCCTTGCCTACAGTGATCTTCGGAGCGAAGGTCACGCTTACTCCATATTTGTTGGCAAGGGTGCGCAGTATCCACTTGGCGATCATAAGTTGATCAGCGGCATCTTCAACATTAACCGGAAGAAATTCAATTTCGTTTTGCTCATACTCTGTATCCCCAACCACAAAATTGCCAACCTCGGAATGACCGTATTTAATTTTTCCACCCGATTGGGCAATGGCCATCATAGCCTCTGTGCGCAGTTCTTCCCACTTGGTAAATGGCGTTGACTCATGATAGTTTTTTTGGTCTTCCGCTTCATATAGTGGCTCTTTTTCGAAGATCACATAATACTCCAGCTCCCCCATGGTCTCGAATTCCATGCCTGTTACTTTCTTAAAGGAATCATGGGCCTTTTTCAGGATATATTCCGGGGCGCTTTCCAGTGGGTTCCCATCCTTATCGAAATATGAACACAGGATATCCAGTGTGGGAATATCGGTAAAAGGGTTCACAAAGGCAGTCTTGTACCTGGGCATCACATAAAGATCGCTGGAGCCGGCCTCAATAAATGTGAAGAGGCTGGAGCCATCCACACGTTCCCCGCAGCTGAGGATATTGTCGAGATGTTCCCTGCTGTTAATAATGAAATTCAGTGTTTTAAGCCTGCCATCCCAACCGGTATACCTGAAATTAACCATGCTGATGTTATAGTCCTCGCAGTAGCGGATCAGGTCTTCCTTGGTAAATTCTTCTGCCGGCTTATTGAGATATTGTACTAGTGGATTCGGATTCATTGCTTCTTATTTTACTTCGCGAAAAAGGACGGTAAACTTAGTAAAAAACTTAAATCCTTCTACGTAAAATACTAACGGAAGGTTGTTTAAAAAGATTATGAATTATGAGTTGAAATTGACCAGCTAGCATACAAGTGCCTACTGCCTACTGCCTACTGCCTACTGCCTACTGCCTACTGCCTACTGCTTACTGCCTACTGCCTACTGCCTACTGC
>JAOZTN010000077.1:0-4104 GCA_029942245.1 Bacteroidales bacterium
TTCCTTTGCTCGTGGTAGCCATGCAGGTGCTTCCAAAAAAAACACATGTTTATCTTTTTTCAATAAGTGCCTTGTTCATTTTTGAGAAATTGGTGGATACGGCCAAGTATGGAAACTATGCTCTGCCGGGTTACCTGATCCTGTTTGTGTTAGTAGCAACTACTGCTTATGTTATCTGGTTTATCATCAGGAGAAGCCGTAAGTATAAGAACGCTTTAAAGCGCAATATCAGGTGGATGGATGTATTCCTCTGGCTGGCACTGATCATCTTGATTGTGTCACTCGTTGCGAATATTTTCGGCTATGTTGCATTTGGATTTTACATGTTCAAAGGCATAGTTATCAGTATCATGGCCGGCTTGCTGATCAGTGTCAGCGTGAACATCATTGATGGGTTCTTTACCCTGATCATCATGGGTAATGCATCACATGTGCATGGTATGGTCCGCGAATACGGTGAACAGCTTGTCAACAGGATCATAAGGGTTGTAAAATTACTGGCCGTCATCTACTGGCTTACGATCGTACTCAAAAGGTTTCTCATTTATAATGAGGTAGTCGGATGGCTGGAGGATATATTCCACTCTCAGTGGAAAGTCAACGACGACACGACCATTTCCCTGAGAGGTATCATTTTGTTCGGACTTACCATTTTTCTGGCAATATGGCTTGCACGTTTTATCAGGTTATTGCTTGAAAAGGAGTTGTTTCCGAAGGTGAAATTTGGCAGGGGAGTGCCCGGGATTATCAGCCTTATTGTAAGGTATACGATTATCACTATTGGTTTCATCCTTTCGCTGACTGTGCTGGGTGTCGATATGACTAAACTCACCATCCTTATCGGGGCACTCGGTGTGGGTATCGGTTTTGGTTTGCAGGACCTGATCAACAACCTCATATCAGGCTTCATACTCATATTTGAGCGGCCGATCCAGGTTGGCGATACCATACAATTTGGTGAAAGGGAAGGAAAAGTTGAAGAGATCGGGATACGCTCAAGCATTATCAAGACCTACGATGGCTCCGAGGTGATCGTCCCCAATGGGAAACTAATTTCTGAAGAACTGATCAACCTGACATTGTCTGATCCCATATTGCGTATTGAGATCAATGTTGGCACAGAATATGGTTCTGATCCACAGGAGGTTATCGACATCCTGGTGATGCAGGCAAAACTGCACCCTGACGTTACCAAGAACCCTGAAACCTTCGCCATTTTCTTCGGATTTGGCGATTACGCGTTGAACTTCAGACTATATGCATATACCCTGGAGGTAAACGGACGACTCAAAATCCGCAGCGAACTAAACCTTGCTATTTTCCAAGCGTTCAAAGAAGCCAACATCAAGATTCCATATCCGATACAGGATCTTAATGTGAATCTTTCTGATAAAAAGGAAACGGAGAAATAGATAAGACGGGGGACGAGGGACAAGGGACGGGGGTGCTGAATGATGAGATCCAAATGATAAATGATTAGTTATGATTGGTAGTGAAGAGCTATGTAGTAAGAGTAAGGAGCTCCACCTAGCACCCAACACCCAACAACCTGTCCTGAGCGTAGTCGAAGGGCCTAGCACCTATATGCCGTATTTGGAAATCTTATTGTAAAGTGTCTTCCTGGTAATACCCAGTATACGTGATGCCTGGGAAAGGTTGCCATTGCATTGCTCGATGGCCCTGTTGATGATCTGCATTTCATTTTTTTGGAGGTTATAACAATCCGTATCACCTGCGATAACCGCATCCCCATTCCTGCGAAAAGCAAAATCATCGGTAGTGATGACTCCGGAATCACACATGATCACCGCCTTTTCGACAGCATGCTCCAACTCACGAACATTTCCCGGCCAGTGCCACGATTCCAGCAAATCAAAGGTTGAAGGCTGAACCTTTAAACCGCTTTTTGCATAACGAACTTCATACTTTTCTTTAAAATGCAAAAACAGTGGTTTGATGTCTCCCTTCCTTTCACGCAATGGAGGTATGTGTATGGTGATGGTATTTACACGGTACAGCAGATCTTCCCTGAACTTACCCTCACGTACCATACGGTCGAGGGGCATATTTGTAGCAGTGAGCAAACGTATATCGACAGGTATCGGTTCGTTTGTCCCCAACCTGGTGACCTGCCTGTTCTGAATAGCAGAAAGTAGTTTTGGCTGCAAGTTCGGTGGGATATTACCAATCTCATCCAGGAAGAGTGTTCCTCCGCTGGCAATCTCAAACCGGCCCGGGCGATCTTCTCCAGCATCGGTATAGGCACCTTTCTTGTGCCCAAAGAGCTCACTCTCGAAAAGGCTGCCTGTGAGCGATCCCATATCAACACCTACAAATGCTTCACCTGCCCTGTTTGAGGCCTTATGAATGGCACGTGCAAGTAGTTCCTTTCCTGTCCCATTCTCACCTGTGATAAGCACATTGGCATCTGTGGCAGCTACTTTTGATACCTGGAGAAGTAATTTCATCATGGGTTCTGATCCACCTATGATGTTAATGGCTCCGGGTTTCCGTCTGTCGACAGCCATCCTGGCCACCGGCCTTTCTTCTCCGCGACGAGGCTTACAAACGGCAAGCACAGAGTCCCTGATAAGTTCGTTATTAACGGGCCTTTGGATGAAATCTGAAGCTCCTTCTTTGATTGCTTTTACGGCAGTTTCTATGCTGGCATTGGAGGCCGTCAATATTACAGAAGCACCCGGCTGGATCTCAAATATTCTATTCATCCAGTAAATGCCTTCATTACCATTATAGACGCTGCTCTTGAAATTCATTTTTAGAACATAAGCATCGTATCGGTCTCTCGATAAATAAGAAGGGATAAGGTTGGGATTCTTTTCACAATCGATCCGGTTAAAATGATCGTTGAATAATGATATCAAACCTTGAAGCGTCTTGTCATGGTCATCGACGATCAGGATCTTTCCGTATTTTTTCATCAGGGTATCCTCCGGAAATTTCGCTTAGGTGCCAAGCAATACCAAATATACCAATACAAAAAAGGGAATGCCAGTGCAAATCAACGAATTGCAGTAATGCTTTTGCAATATGTAGATACTGGGTAATATTTATACAACTGGTGGCTGGTGGCTGGACATCTAATTCCCGGATTGATTATCTTTATCCGAAAATAACATTGACCTATGATCCTGATCGCCGACAGTGGTGCTACAAAAACCACCTGGTCACTCTTAACAGATAGCGGGGCCATGACCCACGATACAGCTGGCTTTAACCCATACTACAATGGGCCTGATGTTTTACGCCAGATCCTTGAAAAGGAAATGAGCCCCGACATTATGGGGGCAGCAATCAGCCATATCTATTATTATGGATCAGGCTGTTCCACGGAAAAGAACTGTGGTATTGTAAGTGACGCTCTTGCATTGCATTTTCCGGAGGCCCGGATAGAAGTGCAGCACGACCTGCTTGCTGCGGCCCGCGCACTTCTTGGGAGGAGTGAAGGCATTGCCTGCATATTGGGTACAGGTTCCAATTCATGTGCATACGATGGAAAAAAAATCACGGCCAACGTGGCTTCACTGGGTTATATGCTCGGCGATGAGGGTAGCGGTGCCTACATTGGAAGGAAATTCCTGGCTGCTTACCTGAAAAAGAAACTGGCCAGAGAGATCCTTGATGCTTTTGACAATGAATACCACTATAGCCTTGAAGACATACTACGTTCCGTTTATAATGAGGGGAACCCAAGCAGCTATATGGCATCATTTACACGCTTTCTTGCAAAGCACGAGCATCACGATGATGTTCGGGAAATCCTGCATACATCTTTTGTTGAATTCTTTGAGGAATCTGTATCGAAATACGACAGGTATAAACAACTACCGGTCAGCTTTGTGGGATCGGTAGCTTTTCATTTCAGGCATATACTCAATGAGGCCGCCTGGCAGGCAGGCATATCACTTGGGAGGATAGAGCAGGCTCCTATGGAAGGCTTGATCAGATTTCATTCTTGAGAATACGAATAAGAGAATACGGGAATACGAGAATACGGGAGTACGAGATTACGGGAGTACGGGAATACGAGATTACCTCACACTCACGTACTCTCGTATTCTCTCACCCTCTCATTCTCTCGTACTC
>JAOZTN010000077.1:4204-6664 GCA_029942245.1 Bacteroidales bacterium
CTCTCACCCTCTCATTCTCTCGTACTCCCGTATTCTCTCACCCGCACGTACTCTCTTACTCTAATCCATGCTTTCCAGGAACTTCAAAACCGATTCCACATCCCCGGCTTCGAACCAGTGAATATCCGTATCGCGTTTAAACCAGGTCAGCTGTCGCTTGGCATAGCGACGGCTGTTGGTTTTAATATTTTCAACGGCCTGCTCAAGGCTGACCTCCTCATCAAGGTATCTGAAAAGCTCTTTATACCCAACAGTATTAAGTGCATTATGATCACGGTAAGGCAGTAATGACTTTACTTCCTCAAGCAAAGCATTTTTCATCATCCGGTCGACCCGCTCCTCTATCCGTTTAAAAAGCAGATCCCGCTCCATGTTCAACCCGATCTTGATAATACGGAAAGGTCTTTCTTTTTTTGTATTCCTGCGAAGCGATGTATAGGTCTTCCCGGTTTGAATACAAACCTCAATGGCCCGAAGCAGCCTGTTTGGGTTGTTCAAATCAACTACTTCAAAGTACTCAGGATCAAGAGCTTTCAACTTCTCCCCAAAAGCCTCCAGTCCTATCTCATCCAGTTCTGCTTTGAGCTCCTCCCTTAGCGTAGGATCATGATCTGGAAGGTCATCAATTCCCCTGCTGATGGCATCAATATAAAGCCCGGAGCCACCGCTAAGGATGAGCACTTGATGCTTCTTAAAAAGTTCATCGAGCAGGGCCATTGCTTCGGTCTCATACCTGGCTACATTATAATCTTCTGATATGGAAAGGTTTCCAAGAAAGTGGTGTTTTACCGCTGCCAGTTCTTCCGGCTCAGGGTAAGCGGTTCCAATACGCATCTCTCTGTAAAACTGCCTGGAATCAGCCGAAAGTATTTCAGTATTAAAATGTTGCGCAAGTTTAATGGAAAATATTGTTTTCCCAACAGCCGTAGGCCCTGTAATCACAATCAGACATTTATCGCTACCTTGCTTCATCTATTTTATTGCCGAGTGCCTGCTATTTATTGTCTACCGATGATAATCCAAGTTCTTTTCCCTTCTCCAGCATATAATTATAGGCTGAGACATATTCATTCGGGATGACCCCATCCAGGATGGCTTCTTTGATGGAGTTTTTGATATCTCCTACTTCCCGGCAGGGCTTTATGCCAAAAGTTTCCATGATCAGCTCACCACTTATCGGTGGCTGAAAATTCCTGACCCTGTCCTTCTCCTCTATCTCCACCAGTTTTTTCCGCACCAGCTTGAAATTGCTCAGATAACGTCTGACCTTTTTAGAGTTTTTAGAGGTAATATCCGCTTCGCAAAGCATCATCAGATCATCAACATCGTCACCGGCTTCGAACAGCAAGCGCCTGATTGCCGAATCAGTAACCTCTTCCTGAGCAAGCACAATAGGCCTTAGATGCAACAAAACAAGTTTCTGCACATAGCGCATCTTTTCATTCATGGGCAGCTTCAACTGTTTGAAGATTTTCTTAACCATCTTGGCCCCGACAAATTCGTGAGAATGAAAGGTCCAACCTGTACCTTTATCAAATCTTTTAGTGACCGGCTTGGCAATATCATGTAATATGGCAGCCCAACGCAGCCAGAGATTGTCCGTATTTTCAGAAAGATTGTCGAGCACCTGCAAGGTATGGTAGAAATTATCCTTATGGCCTTTTCCCTCCATTGTTTCTGCTCCTTTCAAAGCGACAAACTGTGGGAAAATAATATGAAGGAGGCCGCATTCTTCAAGAAGCTTAAACCCATAGGAAGGCTCTCTGGCCATGATGATCTTATTCAATTCATCAGCAATCCTTTCTCCCGAAACGATCAGTATCCTTTCCCTGTTTCTGCTGATAGCCTCAAAAGAAGCCTCCTCTATCGAAAATCTCAACTGCGTAGCGAACCTTATGGCACGCATCATGCGGAGAGGGTCATCAGAATATGTAATATTGGGGTCGAGTGGGGTGCGAATAATCTTTCGTTCAATATCCGCCAGGCCATCAAAAGGGTCCAGCAGTGTGCCATAGCTATCTTTCTGCAGACTGATTGCCATGGCATTGATCGTAAAATCCCTGCGGTTCTGATCATCTTCCAGGGTACCATCTTCAACCATGGGTTTTCGGGAATCACGCATATAGGATTCCTTCCTTGCACCAACAAACTCAATGATCCACAACTGCTTATCTTTATACCTGAGCATAGCAGTCCCGTAATTCTTAAAATAGTTCACCTTTGTTTGCCCGCCTATCTTCTCGGCAACCTTGGCGGCCAGATCCATACCGCTTCCAATTGCCACAACATCGATATCGCCGGTTTCGCGATTCATGATCCGGTCACGCACATATCCGCCTATCACGTAAGCATCAACACCCAGTTCTTCAGCTGAAATGCTTATAACATTAAAAATGTCTTTATCCAGAAATGACCTGAGATTCTCCATTCAAAAGCAAAATTAAGAAAATATATCGGGTA
>JAOZTN010000077.1:6764-14990 GCA_029942245.1 Bacteroidales bacterium
ACAAATTCCTCTTCAATGTTAAAAAATCCGGGATACTTGACCTGTGTCATGGCCACATAGATGGTAGGTTTTGCCCTGAGCTTCACCCTGCTGGGAGCGCCACCCTGTCCGGAGAGGTTCATAGCAAAATTCAGGACGGCATCCGCTGACTCGCCGGTAAGGGCATCAAAAAGATCTACTTTGATTGCAATAGGCAGTACAGCTATCCCTCCATCCGGGGGAACTTTAACATCTTCTATCACCTTCCCCTTGGTAATGAGAATATCGTCGATGAAAAGGTCCCAGAGAAAACGATTCATGGAGGCTTTCTCTGCATTCGGGTTTCTCACTTCAACATTCAAAACAAAATATAGAGGAAGATCTCCCTTCATTGCCTCCATGGAGATGCTGCTTGCCTCCGGAAAGCTCAGGTCGCTGAACTGGTCAACACCGCTGATATCAACACCGGCAAGGGTCAGGTCTTCAATGTTTTTAAGACGAAATTCGCATTTGGCGAAAGTCTTCATTTCGTTGGCCTGCTTCATAACCGAACAGGATACCATAATCAGGCCGATGATGCTAATGACAATTAGCCTCAATGCAGAAGTATTCATTATCTTTACTTTTTTAAAAATCATTGCAATTCAAAGATAGTTATTTCCGCTCTTATAAAAGCAAATCTGCATGATTCTGATTAACAGAACAGAAAACGATCCTTACTTCAATATCGCGGCAGAAGAATATGTTCTGAAAGTCTTCCATCAGGATGTATTCATGCTCTGGGTAAACAGTCCTTCTGTGATCATCGGCAAACACCAGAATGCTGTTGCCGAGACTGATATCATGTATACGTTTAATAAGCATATCCCGGTGGTAAGAAGAATATCCGGAGGAGGCACTGTATATCATGATGAGGGGAACCTGAATTACAGCCTGGTAGTGAACGGTGAGCAGGGTAAATTGGTTGATTACCTGAAATATGCAGGGACTGTAATCCGTACACTAGAAAGGCTGTCCGTTAAGGCTGTCCTGGAAGGGAAAAGCAGCCTATTCACGGCAGGAAAGAAATTTTCAGGCAATGCAGAGCATGTATTCAGAAACAGGGTATTGCATCATGGCACCTTGCTATTTAATACTGATCCTGAAATGCTCAGAAATTGTATCAGGCCGGCACATACAGCTTATGATGATAAATCGGTCCGCTCCGTCGACAGCAAAACCACGAACCTGGCCAGGCACCTGGCAGGAGACTTCAGCATGGAGGATCTCAGGAATGCATTGATCAAACAGGTCATGCTTGATTTCCGGGACGTAAGCTCATATAGCTTCACTGAAAAAGACAGGGCAGCCATACAGAAATTGGTCGATGAAAAGTATTCAGGCCTCGAATGGAATTTTGGCTATTCTCCTAAATATGTCCTTAACCGTAACATGTGGATTGGAGACCAGGCAGTAAAAGTATCACTCAAAACAGAAAAAGGAATTCTATCATCTCTGCAGGTCAGTATCGATGGTGAAGAAATGGATGAAATATCTGCCAGGCTTATTGGCATCATGCACCATCCCGGTCCTGTACTGGATGTGCTGAATAAATTTAACTTTGCATCTATTACAAAAAACATATCACCGGAAGCTTTTTTAACTGCATTGTTTTAAAACGTCTTGAAAAAACGAATGGATCATATCCCCGCTGAAATACTCCATGAACTTGAACTGAAGTTCGAAGGGGATATATATCAGGATCTTTCCAGCCGGCTTCAGTATGCAACTGATGCATCCGCTTACCGGGAAGAGCCAATGCTGGTTACACGGCCCAAGCACAGCCGGGATATCAGGGAACTCATCCTTTTTGCACGAAAACATAAGCTTTCTATCATCCCCAGAACTGCCGGAACATCACTCGCCGGACAGGTAGTTGGTCAGGGTATTATAGCCGATGTATCAAAGTACATGACTGATATCCTGGAGATCAATGCTGAAGAAAAGTGGGTCAGGGTAGAACCGGGAGTTGTCCTGGATGAGTTGAACAAAGTACTTGAAAGCAGCGGCCTTTTCTTTGGCCCGGAAACCTCCACTTCAAACCGCTGTATGATGGGCGGGATGGTCGGAAACAACGCCTGCGGGGCGCATTCATTGATCTATGGAAGTACACGTGACCATACTATCTCTGTTAAAGCTTTACTCAGCGATGGTTCAGAAGCTGAGTTCACTGCCATCGACAGGGATACGTTCAGAAAAAAATGTGAGGCAGAAAGTCTTGAAGGCAATATTTACAGAAATATAGAGGGCATACTATCAGACCCGGAGAACCAGGCTTCTATCAGGGCTGAATATCCCGATCCGGAAATTAAAAGGAGGAATACCGGGTATGCTATCGACCTCCTGTTGGAAACCGGTCCTTTCTCTCAGGGAAAGGAGCCTTTTAACTTCTCGAAACTTATTGCCGGATCGGAAGGGACCCTGGCATTTATCACTGAGATAACCCTTGGACTGATACCCCTGCCGCCAAAAGAAAAAGTACTGGTATGCATCCATTGTGAGAGCTTGGAGGATGCCTTCCACGGGAACCTGATCGCATTGAAATATGCTCCGGGGGCAGTAGAACTGATGGATGATAAGACCCTGGAACTCACCAAAGGAAATATAACACAAAGCAAAAACCGTTTTTTCCTGGAAGGCGATCCGGGTGCCTTACTCATTGTTGAGTTTGTCCGTGATAGCAGGGATGAGATTCTTGAATTAACATCCTCCCTGGAAAAAGAAATGCGCGAATCCGGATATGGTTACCACTTTCCGCTAGTCTTCGGTACAGACATACCCAGGGTATGGGCCCTGAGAAAAGCCGGACTGGGCGTACTGTCGAACATGGCCGGTGATGCCAAGCCCGTGGCGGTGATTGAAGATACCGCTGTGAAACCGAAGGACCTGCCTGCCTATATGGAAGATTTCGGAAGGATACTCGAAAAGTACCAGTTGGAGTGTGTTTACCATGCCCATATTGGTACCGGTGAGTTGCACCTACGGCCTGTCCTGAACCTGAAAGACAAAAAAGATGTTGAGCTCTTCAGGATAATTGGCAAGGAAACAGCCGCACTGGTAAAGAAATACAAAGGCTCACTCAGCGGTGAGCATGGAGATGGCAGATTGCGTGGGGCCTTCATACAAGATATGATTGGAAGCCGCAATTATGGTATTCTGAAGGAGATCAAACAATGCTGGGATCCTGAGGGCATCTTCAATCCTGAGAAGATTGTCGATACCCCACTTATGAATACCTGTCTCCGTTACATTCCCGGAAAGGAAACGAAAGAGATTGAAACCACATTTGATTTTTCGGCAGACCAGGGCCTTCTGAGGGCAACAGAGAAGTGCAATGGTTCCGGCGACTGCAGAAAATCCGAGATCATTGGCGGAACCATGTGCCCAAGCTACATGGCGACACGCGACGAAAATAATTCAACCCGTGCCAGAGCCAACATACTCAGGGAATTTTTAACACGTTCAGAAAAGAAAAACCCTTTCGACCACAGCGAGATCTATGAGGTTATGGACCTATGTCTCTCATGTAAGGCCTGCAAATCTGAATGTCCTTCCAATGTAGACATCACTAAATATAAGGCCGAATTCCTTCAGCACTATTACGATGCCCACGGCATCCCGTTCAGAACGCGGGCCATCGCCTATATTGGCCACCTGAACAAGCTGGGGAGCAGCATGCCCGGAATATATAATGCAGCAATACGAAACAAAGCCCTGTCGGGAATAATGAAGAAAATGCTGGGGTTTGCGCCCGAAAGGAGTATTCCTCTGCTTTATCGCACTACCCTGAGAAAATGGGCTAAGAAAAATGGGGCAGAAATAAAAGCGAAAGGTGCAAGGAAGGTTTTCTTATTTGCTGACGAGTTTACAAATTATAATGACACCGAGATTGGCATTAAAGCCATCAAGCTGCTTCATGAACTTGGGTATGAAGTATGCATACCTGAACATAAATTCAGCGGAAGGACATTTTTGTCGAAAGGACTGGTAAAAAAAGCGGCCCGACTGGCAAAACAAAATGTCAGTATGCTGTCGCAGCTGATCACCGAAGAGCATCCATTGATCGGTATAGAGCCTTCCGGCATCCTGACCTTCAGGGATGAGTACCCGGAACTGCTAAGGGGAAATTTAAAAGAAAGTGCCCTTGAATTGGCCGGGCATTGTTTCACGATAGATGAATTCCTTGCTGCAGAATACCAGAAAGGAAATATCAGCAGTGATTCATTCAGCGACAACAAAGGCAAGATCATCCTGCACGGGCATTGCTACCAGAAAGCCCTTTCCTCAGTAGAACCCACCATCAGCATGCTTCAGATTCCCAAAAATTATTCAGTAGAGGAGATCAAATCCGGTTGCTGCGGTATGGCAGGCGCTTTCGGGTATGAGAAGGAGCACTATGACTTATCGATGAAAGTTGGTGAAATGGTCCTCTTGCCTGCCGTGAGGAAGGCTGACAAGGATGTGATCGTTGCAGCCCCCGGTACCAGTTGCCGGCATCAGATCAAAGATGGAACAGGGAGGAAGGCATATCACCCCGTGGAGATTCTTTTTGAGGCATTGAAATAGCACAAAAATCATTAATTATGAATATCGATGGATAGCCCATCTTCTGCAAGTACCGTATTCGCGAATATTTCCCTTGCTTCATCAAGCATTTTATCCATTTCTTTGTACCTGGCTGAAAAATGGCCAATGATCAATTGACCGGCATGGGCCTTCCTGGCGATGCTGGCAGCCTGCATTGCGGTTGAATGGAACTTCGCCTCGGCGTCTGCTTTTCGGTCTTCCATAAAGGTAGCTTCATGATAGAGAAGATCAATATTTTCAATGATGGGAATGATACCCTCATCATAGGCAGTATCGGTGCAATAGGCATAGGAGCGCGGAGGAGCGGGAGGAAGTGTAATATCGGCATTTGGATACACCTTACCCGCAGAATCGATGTAATCTTCACCACGCTTGATCCGTCCATAATCACTTACATCCAGTGACTTCCCTTCGAGAAAATCCTTGCGAATATTGGGCTTACCCTGATGCTCACGGATAAGAAAACCGCAGGTAGGGAAATTATGTTTCATGGGAATGGAGCTCACACTAACGGTTTTATTCTCCATGATTACTTCATTCCTGTCGGGATCGATAGCATGAAAATGTAATGGGTACCTTAAAACTGTTTTCGAGGCATGTAAATGCATTTGTATGATCTGCTCCAGCTGATGATAAGCGTATATGTGAAGTGCTGATTCGCGCCCCAGTAGGTGAAGGGATGTGATGAGTCCCATCAAACCAAAATAATGGTCGCCATGCAGGTGCGAAATAAAGATATTTTCGATCTTCTGCAAGCGAAAATGGTTTTTTCGAAGCTGTACCTGTGTCCCCTCAGCACAATCGAAGAGATACAACTGCTCCTTCACATTCACTACCTGGGCACTGGGATTCCTGTGTGTAAGAGGAATAGCAGCGCCGCAACCAAGTATGCTCACCGAAAAAGTCATACTGCAAGGTAAAAAAAAAGGGTGACCGCAGCAAATGTGGTCACCCTGATATTTCGATGGAGGATCTTACTCCTTATCTTCGCCTTTTTTCTTCTCCTCTTCAGCAGGAGCTTCAGGTTCTTCTTTTGCCTTGGCTTTTGCCTTAGCAGCAGGTTTCTCCTCTTTAGGCTTTTTCTTTTCTGCCTTTTCTTCAGCAGGCGCTTCTTCTTTCTTTGGCTTAGCAGCAGCTTTTGGCTTGGCAGCAGTCTTTTCTTTCTTCTCTGCCTGTTCCATTTCTGCTTTCAGCCTGGCAAGTCCGTCAAGGTCACCGAGAGTTGTTTTCTCAATGTTATCCTGGATACGTTGTACAGACTTGCGTGTAGTGCGATGTGCCTGTTTTTTATTGGAGTCTTCACGCGCTTTTTCAGAAGCTGTTCTTTCCTGAAATGTCCTTGTGTGCGAAAGGATGATCTTCTTGTTATCTTTCGAGAATTCTATCACCACAAAGTCGAGGTTCTCATCAGTATTGGCGTTCGTTCCGTCTGCCTTGGCAAGATGCCTGTTTGGAACAAAACCTTCAACACCGTAAGGCAGGGCAACAACACCACCTTTATCGTTCTTGTTCACGATAGTAGCCTTGTGTACTGAGCCTAATGTAAAGATACCTTCAAATACATCCCACGGGTTCTCTTCAAGCTGCTTGTGTCCGAGGCTGAGACGGCGGTTTTCTACGTCTACATCCAGAACAACTACTTCGATCGCCTCACTGATCTTGGTAAATTCAGCAGGATGTTTGATCTTCTTCGACCATGAGAGGTCAGAGATATGGATCAAGCCATCAACGCCTTCTTCCAGTTCAACGAAAATACCAAAGTTGGTAAAGTTCCTGACAGTAGCAGTGTGTTTGGAATCCTTCGGATATTTGGTCAGAATGTCTTCCCATGGATCCGGAATAAGCTGTTTCATGCCGAGTGACATTTTACGCTCTTCACGGTCGAGGGTAAGGATCACGGCCTCTACTTCGTCACCAACTTTCAGGAAGTCCTGAGCGGTGCGCAGATGCTGTGACCATGACATTTCTGATACGTGAATCAGTCCTTCAACGCCGGGAGCGATCTCGATGAACGCACCGTAATCAGCGATGACAACTACTCTTCCTTTCACCTTATCACCAACGGCAAGCTTCTCGTCCAAAGCATCCCATGGATGTGGAGTGAGTTGTTTCAGGCCGAGGGCAATACGTTTTTTCTGATCGTCGAAGTCGAGAATTACAACCTTGATCTTTTCATCAAGTGTAACAATCTCTTCCGGATGATTGATCCTGCCCCATGAAAGGTCGGTAATATGGACCAGTCCGTCAACACCACCAAGGTCGATAAATACACCGTATGAAGTGATGTTCTTAACAGTACCTTCAAGTACCTGTCCTTTTTCAAGTTTAGACATGATCTCAGCTTTCTGCTGTTCCAGTTCGGCTTCGATCAGTGCTTTATGAGAAACAACCACGTTTTTATATTCATGGTTGATCTTAACCACTTTAAATTCCATGGTTTTATCAACATAAATATCATAATCGCGGATAGGTTTCACATCGATCTGTGAACCCGGGAGGAATGCTTCAATGCCAAATACATCAACGATCAGCCCACCTTTGGTCCTGCATTTCACATAACCATTAATGATCTCATCTTTTTCGAATGCTGCATTGATCCTGTCCCATGATTTGAGGATCCTTGCCTTTTTGTGTGAGAGAAGGAGTTGACCTGATGGGTCTTCCTGGTTCTCAACATAAACTTCAATTGTATCACCTATCTTCAGGTCAGGATTGTAGCGGAATTCGTTCAGGGCGACTACACCATCAGATTTGAATCCAATGTTCACCACCACTTCACGGTTGTTCTTGGCTACTACCGTACCATCTATCACTTCATGCTCCACGATTGAGCTCATGGTCTTGTTGTAGATATCTTCCAGGTCGGTTCTTTCCTTTGCAGAATATGCATCGGTCTCCTCACCGGCTGCAGTCCAATCAAAGTCATCGTCTCCGGAAACTTCTTTTTTAGGAGCAGCTTTCTTTTTAGGTTTTGCTTCTTTTTTTGCTTCTTCGGCTACAGGCTCTTCCTTGACTTCTTCAGCAACGGGAGCTTCTTCCTTGACTTCTTCAGCAACAGGAGCTTCTTCCTTGACTTCCTCAGCTACGGGCTCTTCCTTAGCTTCCTCAGCTACAGGTGCTTCTTCCTTGACTTCTTCAGCAACAGGAACTTCTTCAGCAACGGGCTCTTCCTTAGCTTCCTCAGCTACAGGTGCCTCTACTGCCTTTTCTTCTGCAGGTACTTCTTCTTTTACATCTGGTTCTGGGGTTTCGGCCTTTGGAGTTTCTTCTTCAACCTTTACTTCTTCAGCAGGTTTTTCTTCGGCCTTTGTTTCTTCAACGACAGTTTCCTCTTTTTTAACGTCTTCGTTTACAGGAACTTCTTCGTTGACTTTTTCTTTTTTATCAGTCATCAGGTAATCATTGTATCCGTCCTTTCGTTGTACCCCGAGGGTTTCGGATTGGTTAAACATTAACTGAACAGCTTGTGGTACAGCAGGATGCGATTCATCCTCAAGCTGTTAAAATTGGCCTGCAAAAGTACTCTTTTATTCTGAATAATAAAATATATTTTAGTTAGAATACACTGTTTCATTGTTTCATTGTTTCATTGTTTCATTGTTTCATTGTTTCATTGTTTCA
>JAOZTN010000078.1:0-10361 GCA_029942245.1 Bacteroidales bacterium
TGGGGGCTTCTTCTATCATCCCTCTCTTTCGAATATCGAATATCGGATATCGAATCTCGAATATCCAGTATCCAGTATCTGTTACCATTATTCTCCATTTATTTTTTACCTTTGGTTAGCCATTCTTATTCAAGGGATGAATCACGGATTTACTGACATAATTTTTCTTAAACAATGATCTTCGGTAAAGCAGACAAAAACTTTAAAGTCAAGAATATACGAACTTTTGCCTTGGACCGGGTGATGAATATGCATCGCAGGTACCGTAGGGTGTTCGACCGCTACGAACTCAATTACCTCAGTGTTGCTATAGAACTTTTTAATAAGCAATTTGACGAAAAAGACTGGGATTGTGAGATTACCTATAAAGCTTACATCCTGGAAGGTGATGAAAAAGCAAAAGAGCTCTGTAGTGAAGATAAGAAGCTGAGTGTGAGCAAAGATCAAAACCTGGTCGTCACCGATTTTGGCTGGGGAAATGATCAGTATGGGAAATTCTGGGAGCGCGGGACATACATCTGGGAAGTTTTTATCGATGGGGAAGAAGTAGGCAGTACTAAATTTTATATCGAAGATGCCGGAAGGGTTACAGCCACAGAAAATCCCTATTTCGAAGTATCCTCATTAAAAACCTATGAAGACCCGACCGGTGACCTGGAAGGGGATGAGAGACTGTACCTTAAGCAGTTCAAGCAGGAAAGCACCCGCTACATCATGTCGGAGTTGAAGATCACCAACAAAGTATCAGAAGAGTGGTGGTGTGAAATTTTCTTTAAATACTATGATGATACGGGAATACTGGCAGGCGTTGCCGACAGTAAAGGATTGATCACACCCAAGCTGGGTCCTGGTGAGTCATTCCCCATTACGGAAGGATGGGGAAGTACTGAGGAAGGAACATGGGTCAGTGATAATTACCGTGTAGAGGTGGTTTTTATGGACCAGGTGGTGGCTGTGATACCATTTAGTGTGGGCGAAAAAGACGTAAAGCGGGTCAGCGATTATGAGGCCCTGCTTAATGAAGAGGTGAGTGAATTTTACGGAAATACTACAATCAAAAAGAAGCCTAAAACTTCCACCGCTACTGATAGTGAGGGGGAAAAAGAAACTTCTGATGACCAGACTGATGTCAGCATAGAGATCAATGACCGTCCACTGTCAGAGATACTGGCCGACCTTGACAAATTAATCGGCCTGAAGGAGATCAAAGCCAAGGTTCGCGAATATGTCGATTATGTGAACTATCTCCAATACAGGGAGGAAAAAGGAATTCCAGACAGTGAAGATATTTGCCTGCATAGCGTTTTCACGGGGAACCCGGGAACGGGAAAGACTACCGTAGCCAAATTGCTGGGGCAAATCTATCATTCCATAGGCCTTCTTTCTAAAGGACATGTCCACGCTGTTGAAAGCAGTGACCTGATCTCCGGTTATGTGCGACAGACAGGAACGTCTACCAAAGAAAATATTAAAAAGGCGCGTGGCGGGATACTGTTTATTGACGAAGCCTATATGCTTTTTAAAGATGGCTCGCCGAATGATTTCGGCCCTGAAGCTGTGGCTGCACTCATCACAGAAATGAGTGATGGACCCGGTGATATCGCGATTATGGTGGCCGGATACCCTGCCGAGATGGAGCGTTTTATCAATTCCAATCCCGGCTTAAAATCCCGTTTTCGCAATTATTATCATTTCAATGATTACACGCCGGATGAGCTGGTAGATATCGCTCATTTCGCTGCTGATGATAAGGATGTTAAGCTATCGCCGGAGGCTGAGAAGAAGTTGAAAAAGATCATCACCGATGCATTTCGCAAGCGCGACCGTACCTTCGGCAATGCCCGGCTGGTGCATTCCATGATAGACGAGGCTAAAATGAACCTCGGGGTCAGGGTGGTACGGGAATATGATGCCGATCAGATCACCAAGGATATGCTGATGAAGATCGAATCGCAGGATATTGAAGACCTTTCAAAAGGAAACCTGCAGGAAAGGCTGAAACTGGATGTAGATAAAGCATTGCTAGATCAGGCCATGGAAGAATTAAATTCACTTACCGGCCTGGAATCGATCAAGCAGGAGGTGAATGAACTGATCCGGCTGACGAAATATTATCGGGAGATGGATCGTGATATCCTCAAGGCCTTCAGTATGCATGCCATATTTATGGGTAACCCGGGAACCGGAAAAACCACTGTGGCCAGGATAATAGGAAAGATCTATAAAGCCCTTGGCCTGCTCGAACGGGGACATCTTATCGATGCTGATGCCAGCGACCTGGTAGCAGGATATGTGGGACAGACCTATGACAAGACGAAAAAGCTCATTAAGGAGGCCATGGGCGGTGTCCTCTTTATTGATGAGGCATACAGCATCACTGACAGTTCTGCCAGTGGGAGTGGGGCTGACTTCGGTAAGAAAGCCATCGCAGCACTTATCAAGGAGATGGAAGATCACCGAGGTGAATTTGCGGTGATCGCTGCCGGATATCCTCATAACATGAGTCAGTTCCTGGAATCAAATCCCGGGATCAAATCTCGTTTCGATCGCACCTTCCAATTTGAGGACTTCAGCGAAGATGACCTATGGACAATTGCTGTAGGTATGCTGGCAAAGCGTGAACTGAAAGCCGATAAAAAGGCGGAAGCGCATATCAAAGCCTACATTACTCACCTGTATGCAGGGCGAAACAAATTCTTTGGCAATGCCCGTACGATGCGTAAAATGGTTGAAAAAGCATTTCGTAATCATGAACTACGCATGGCAGGATTGAAAAAAGCTGAACGCACCAAAGCTGTTCTGTCGACGCTGAAAATAGAAGATGTTCAGGAGTTTGAACCCAAACAAGCAGAAAGCGGAAGGACGGAGATAGGATTCAAATTTAAAGACTGAGGATCATTTTTTTGATTGCAGCTCTTCTATTTTTTTTGCATCAGCATCAGCCTTTTCGTCCTCACCCATGGTCATAAACAGCCTTTCCCTGAGCATATATGAGAGAATACTGTCCTCTTCTAGCTGTATAGCTCTATTCAGATCAGCTAAAGCGATATCCAGCTTCCCTTTATCCATCAGGACCAGGGCACGGTGATTCAGGTACAGGGTATCTTCAGGTTCGTATTTCGCTGCCGTATCGAAATCTATGAGGGCCAACCTCATCTTATTCAGGGCAAGAAAAAGGTTCCCACGGCAAAAGTAGTAGTAGGCATCATCTGACTTTAATGATATGCCAAGGTTAAAATCATCAAGGGCCTTTTCATATTCCTCCAGGTCCTTATATGCCATTCCACGCAACATGAGCTGCCAGGCGTCATCAGGGTTTCTTTTCAGGTTATTTGAGGTCTCTGAAATGATGTATTCAGGGCTTTTATCTTCCTCCTCTTCATCAATCAGGTGTTCGATGATATCCAGGGCCGAGCCTTTTTCAAGATCACCAAGCACATTAGGATTCCCATTACTCTGAGTATAATCGGATAGGAATGCTGTAAAATCATCTGCAACAAGCCCCCATGTATCGATTGTTTCTTCGTGAAAAGCATCAAAAACTCCTGATTCTGATTCATCACCTATCAGGTTGATAAACACAAGGTACTCCCCCGAATCTGTATGGCAGAAGGGAATAAAAGGGTAGGGGCTTAGATCTTTTCCCGGGAGGCCAAAGTTCCAGCTTTCCTTTTCTTTGTATTCTTTTTCCACTTCTTCGAGGGAATACAGGTAATTGGCGTTCCATTTTACATCTTCAGAATTACTGA
Source organism: Bacteroidales bacterium (assembly GCA_029942245.1). Taxonomy (GTDB): domain Bacteria; phylum Bacteroidota; class Bacteroidia; order Bacteroidales; family B18-G4; genus B18-G4. The sequence continues at coordinate 3,750 of JAOZTN010000078.1, forward strand.
CAGAATCGAGTAAACTATTCAGCCTGTCGCTGATGATCATTCCTCCATTGGCATATAAAAGAAAGGCTTTATATGAATCCGGGAGACGGATATGTTGCCGTTCTTCAAAAGACGCAATTTCCTCTTTGTTTGCCGGGGCATTGAAGTAGGCATGTGCAGGGCCGTCACCGATCAGGATATCGAGCCATTCAAGGACTTTGTGGATGTCTGCTTCCATTGGGAATCTTATTCGGGATGGAACCTGGGGATATCGTCATCCTTAGGCCTGGTTATAGGCTTTCGCTCGATCTTCGGACGCTTCCTTTTGATCTTCGGTTTCTCTTTTCTGTATTCTTGTTCTGAATTATCGTTTCTTCTTTCAGCTTCCCATGCATAAAGTTCTGCCCGGAAGCGTCTGTAGCTATTGTTCAAAGTCTCCGAAACTCCTTCATCATCATCATCATAGCGGGAAGACTCCCTTCTTCTCCTGGAAGAAGTCATGAAGAATTTAATGATCTTGTAAACAACATATAACAGGCTGATAGCAATGATAAGTATGAGCACACTGAGGGTAATAAATGCCATGGCTATCGTCAATAAAACATACATAACAATTCGGATGGGTGCCCAGCCTTTGTGCATGCGGATACTTTCGACGCTGATAAGTGCAAATATTCCCAGGTATAGCACGTTGACCATATTCAGGTACCAGTATGCTGAACCTGAGGTGAAAAGGATCGTAATTCCGTTTTCTGTCAGGGTCGAAAGCGAATAATAGCTTTGAACAGCAGTTCGGTCAAAAAGTACAGCTATAAATAGTAAGAGACTGAGATAGGATCCTGCCCGTAAGGCCCACCATTGCGTGCTGAAATAGTTTCGTCTTCCAAGCACCATAAAGTAGAAAAATTCAGGGATAACTCCCACGGCAAGAGGGATGCGGAAATGCCGTTTGAAACCCGTAAAACTGCTGTTGAGTTTATTACATATTCTTCGGTCCCAGGCATTTGCCCCCCATAGTCCGTAGCGTAATGCCATGGCTATGGTAAAGACACTTGCTGCCAGCCCGACCAGGAGCAAAATGAATCTTAGCATAAGTTTGGTTATAAATTCACTCAAATATAGGGATAATTGAGTGATGATATCCTAATTATTAATGATTAGTTCCGATTTGTAAAAAAGAGTGATAAAGTTTGACATTTGAGCTAATCCAAAGTTCAAAACTCAAAATTTAAAACTACTTTTATAGGGTATAAACCAGACCTTATGACCACTTATCATCAAATAGTATTAAAATGTCCCAATTGTAGTACTTTAATGAGTGCCTACGATTTGATGTCGTATACCGTACACGATGCAGAATCATGGTCGGATGGAAAGACCGGTTTTGGTATTCCCAGTGTTGACCGCATTGGTATTTGTGCGGTTTGCCGGCTGCCTTTCTGGAAGGATGATGCAAAGCTTCCCGATGACCCTGACTGGCAACCGCATGAAGACCTTGCTTCAGTCATGGATATGTACGACCTCGAGTGGAGATTTGATGATGACAGAGATGTGAAGACCATTGATTATTTCAAGGGTCTCCTGGAAGATGGTTTTACCGATACCGATGATAAGGAGTTTTATGTCAGAACACAATTATGGTGGGCTATTAATGACTTGACCCGGTACCGGGGTGGATATCGTAGCGTACGCAACCTGAGGATGCTCAATGCTTTGTTGAACCACAGGCGTGAATCGAAAAAACTGTTTAATACATACAGGGATCTTTTACATGACAATATTGAACGCCTGATCTTCCTGTTTATCAAAGGTGGAGAGCCTGACCTGTTGTACCTGGCAGAAATGTACAGGGAAACAGGAGATTTCAGCAAAGCACTGGAGATTCTGGACAAAGTAGAACGCCATGACAGAACATGGAGAAAAATCAAGAAGATGACAAGGAGGAAGGACAGCAGGGTGTTTAAATTGTAAGTTCCTAATACCGGATGTTTGCTTTTTGCTTGCAACTTATCTTATTAAATAGCGTACAAGTTTTATTCATAACTTTGTATTCAAAGAAGCTATATAATGCGATTTAATAAGAAACTATTATTTACCACCCTTATTCTGTTAATCCTTCCGTTATTTGCTACAGCACAGATTCGTGTGAACAAAGTGGAAGATGGTTTTAATGCATCCAGCAACGATGGCATTATTTACGCATTGCCAAGAACCATCATACGTGTGGATGTAACTGTGGAGCATCAACAAATGTTTGCCGGTCCTCTCCGGAACTATGCTGAAAAATACCTGGGCATCACCAATTATATCGACAGAGATGATGTGGCCTACAGCATGAAAGGGGTGGAGCTGGTCCCCGTTTCAGAAGCTGATCCGGATCAATATTATTTCGTAAGTACAGCAGAAAAAACTTCTAAAGCAGCATGGCAGACTATCTTACAGATGAATGGCCATGGAATGATCACTTCTCTCGGAACTGCAGGTAAAATAGCAGCAACAGCCGATGGCCTTGTCACCAATATGACTGAAGATGAGGTAAGGGCCATGTTTAGCAAGTATGCCGATCTTAACCTGTATCCAAAGGTAGATACTATTGTCAGAACCATCAATATTGATACCATCACCATCCAGGATTACACCTTTAAAACAACAATGACCAACAAGCCGCTGGATGTGAAAGCCAGGGAAGTAGCTGAAATGATACAGAAAGTCCGTGAAGGCCGTTTTAATCTCATCAATGGCTATCAGGAAGTGAATTACAGTGAAGGGGCCCTGAAGTTTATGAATGATGAACTTCTCCGTATGGAAGAGGAATACCTGCGCCTGTTTACCGGTGCAGTCGTAACACAAGAACTTACCTTCAGCTTTACATTTTTACCTACTCCAGAAAATAATGGCAATAGTGTGCCCATTTTCAACATGAGCCCCGAAAGCGGCATATCAGAAGGCAGCGGTGGTGGAATACAGGGCTTTATCCGTATCGAAAGCCACGGAAATACTTCTGCAATCTCTAATGGACCGGCCAACACAGGTGGTGGCCTGGTTTACCGTATTCCTGATGAAGCCATCGTAATGCTGATCTATAATGGCAGTACCATAGCCCAGACCAGGGCAGCCATCAGTCAGTTTGGGCGGGTAGCCAGCCTTCCTGCCGATGCCTCTAATGTAGAATTTGATGGTGCTACAGGTGGATTGAAGTCTATCCAGCTTGATGCTGAATAAGCCATGAATGAATAATGATTAGATCCTAGTGATAAACGAAAAGTGGAAGTATGAATTCATGATTCACCAATCAGAAGTCTGAATTACCAATCTTCAATAATCACTAATCATTAGGATTTCATCACTCAAAGTGCCTTTTTTATTCTAACAAGTTTCTCCAAAAGCGCTTCTAATTTATCAAGTTGAAGCATATTCTCTCCATCAGAAAGGGCTTCTTTCGGGTTGGGGTGTGTTTCGAGGAAGATACCGTCGGCACCGACGGCGATGGCTGCTTTGCCAATGGTTTCTATCATCTCAGGCCTGCCACCGCTCACGCCTCCTGCCTGGTTAGGCTGCTGCAGTGAATGTGTGATGTCGGCAATTACGGGGACGTTATTGGCCTGCATCCATGGAATATTTCGGAAATCCACCACCAGGTCCTGATAGCCCAGCATGGTTCCACGCTCGGTAAGCATGATATGGTCGTTTCCCGACTGGCGGACTTTCTCAACTGCAAATTTCATAGCATCTGCGGAAAGGAACTGGCCTTTCTTGATATTGACAATCTTGCCTGTTTTGGCTGCTGCTACCAATAGATCAGTCTGACGGCAGAGGAAGGCCGGGATCTGCAATACATCGACATATTGGGCAGCAATGGCAGCTTCTTCAGCAGTATGGATGTCAGTCAGTACCGGAACCCCGTATTTTTCTTTTATGGCCATCAGTATCTCCAAACCCGCTTCGTTGCCTATACCAGTAAATGAATTCAGCTTAGAGCGATTGGCTTTGCGGTATGAGGCTTTGAAGATAAAAGGAATTTTTAGCTTATCCGTGATCCTGATGATTGCTTCTGCGATCTCAAAAGGGTTCGTGTCATTTTCGATGATACACGGCCCGGCGATCAGGAAAAAGTTTCCGGAATTTGTATGTTTAATATTGGGAATCAAGTTAATCATATCTTCAATATTTACCACTAAGGCTCCAAGGCACTAAGTTACACCAAGATTTTAATATATCATTCTAATCACTCTAAGTACTTCAATCACTCTAAGTACTCTAAATACTCTAAGTACTCTAAATACTTTAAGTACTTTAAATACTCTAAGTACTCTAAATACTTTAAGTACTTTAAATACTCTAAATACTAATAATTATACTTCTTCTTCCACCACGCCTTCAACCTCTTCCTTAACTCATTCTCCCGTGCATTGTTGCCGGGTTCATAGAATTTAGTCCCGACGATCTTCTCCGGTAAAAACTCAAGCTCGGTAAAATTATTGTCAAAATCGTGGGCGTATTTATATCCTTTTCCGTAACCAACGTTTTTCATCAGCTTTGTAGGTGCATTCCTGATAGACAGCGGCACCGGTAGGTCTCCGGTTTGGATAACTTTTGTTTCAGCCTGTTTAATGGCCATATAGGAAGCATTGCTTTTAGGTGATGAAGCCAGGTAGATGGCCGTTTGTGAGAGAATGATCCGGCTTTCCGGCCATCCGATCTTGTTCACGGCATCGAAGCAGGCATTGGCCAGCAGGAGGGCATTGGGATTGGCATTGCCAATATCCTCAGATGCCAGGATCAGCAATCTTCTTGCGATGAACTTCGGGTCTTCACCCGCTTCTACCATCCTAGCAAGCCAGTATACCGCTGCATTGGGATCACTTCCACGTAATGATTTGATGAAAGCTGATATTACATCGTAATGCATCTCACCACCTTTATCGTACATGGCAAGGTTTTCCTGTATGACTTTCGTTGCACTTTTATTGGTAATGTCCAGCTTCTTTACACCGGGCGACTGGTTGATAATCAGTTCCAGGGCATTCAGCAGCTTTCTTGCATCCCCGCCTGAGATGCGCAGCAGGGCTTCGGTTTCTTTAATATTGATCGTGATCTTATGCTCAGATTCAAGGTATTTTTTAGCCGTTTCGCTAAGCTTGAGCATATCTTCTTTTTCAAATGCTTTCAGGATATATACCTGGCATCGCGACAGCAGGGGAGAGATGACTTCGAAAGAAGGGTTTTCGGTTGTGGCGCCTATGAGAGTAACGATGCCTTTTTCTACTGCTCCCAGCAGGGAATCCTGTTGTGATTTGCTGAAGCGGTGAATCTCGTCGATAAAAAGGATAGCATGATTGGCCGAGAGCTTCGCCCTGTTTATGACCTCCCGAACATCTTTCACTCCTGAGCTGATCGCACTCAAGGTATAAAATGGCCGGTTCAGATGTTCGGAAATGATGTGAGCCAGTGTAGTTTTTCCTACTCCCGGAGGCCCCCACAGTATCATGGAGGGAATATTACCCGATTCAATGGCCTTACGCAGTATGGCGCCATCACCAATAAGGTGTTCCTGCCCAAGGTATTCATCCAGGTTTTGTGGGCGCAAACGTTCAGCAAGAGGAATCTGGGGTAAGTTCATGAAATGGCGGAAGATTAGTAGAGCATAAAAATACTAAAAATCCCCCAGAGAGATTTTGGGTGTTGGATGTTGGATGGAATTTTAAGTTTTGAATTTTTAGTTTTAAATTAGTCAACCATTTTTATACTGCCTTCTGCCTTCTGCCTTTTGCCTTATGTCAACCGTCAACTCCCCAACGCCCATTGCCTAATGAATCACCACCAATTTGCCCGTAGCCTGCGTATCTCCGGATTGCATTCGGATAAAATATATCCCGTCCGGCAGATCGCTGACATCAATGCTAAGTTCATATTCTCCGGGCTGCTGTTCTTCGTGGAGCAGAGTTTTTACTTTTATCCCCCAGATAGAATATAGTTCGAATATCGAATATCGAATATCGGATATCGAGTATCGAAGGTGTGCAACACCTGAGGCCGGGTTTGGGTATATCTCAAAGTGAGTTCCCGTAATAATTTCATTGATTTTTACAGGACACGCAGCATCTACCTCGATCTGGCTATTGCAACCACTTGCATTATCATAGATATCTGCATAACCTCCAAGGTCCAGGAAATTACAAATGCTTGCCACATGACAGGTAGTTAAGGATTCATTTTCATGGATGAACAAGCTATCGATAGACCCAGCATCAATGCCATCCAGCCCTGATAAACTGGAAAGATTAGGATTCTGACTGATCCAAAGGTTTCCTGCAATAGATGCCAGGGGGCTTAAGCCACTGAGGCTATTCATATTATCCAGCTCCGCGTTATTCGTTATCTGGAAACTTCCGCCTGTAGAATTTAGCAATCCCAAACCTGAAAAATCGACAAGGACCGGGTTGTTGAGCACTTTAAAATCACCTCCAATACTTGAAACAGAATTCAGTCCTGATAGATTCGGCAGGACATCATTGCCATATATTTCTAGATTTCCACCAAATACTTCTATCTGCAGTAAGCCATCAAGATTGGTGATGTTGCTGCCATTGATTACAACATTACCAGCGATTTCCACACAGTCGGGATTGTCAA
>JAOZTN010000078.1:10371-14562 GCA_029942245.1 Bacteroidales bacterium
CTCCTGGGTGGTAAATGAAATTCCACCGCTTGGACATAAGAACGCTAGATTTAAGTTTTCAATAGCCTTATAAAATCGATTGGATTTCACGTCAAAGTAGGTGTCAACAATGCCTGAAGGCCATCGTATAATCAAGGTGTCAATCACCTCGGCATCACCCAGCCCAAAATGTACACGAAAGTTTGCCCAAGTAAGATGCCCGTTTATGGGTGTAATTTCCCTGGTCTGTGTAGTATGGGCTCCGTTTACAAATGCTTTTGCCTGCACGCGGGCACCGATCGCTGATCGGTTAGATATTGTGCCCTCGCAGGTCAGCACTATCCATGAATTATTGTTTCCTTCATTCACAAACAAGTTGTTGTAGCCACCAAAGCTCCACGAGTACCTCGTCAATAAAACATCCAGGTCACCATCGTTATCCTGGTCGAATAATTGGGCTGTATGCGAATCCTCCAGGGTTAAGGGATGATCCAGGATATTTGTGAACTGTGCGTTTCCCTCATTTAAATAAATAACATTATATGGTGTTGCTGATGTATCTCCTGTCCATGAACTTGGAAATGGAAATGGAAATGGGTTATTCTCAATACTTATAAAAAGATCTAGATCACCATCATTATCAAGGTCACCCCAAACAGAGGAGTTGGCCCAGGAATACCTGTATATTTCATCCATAAAATCATGCCTTGTGAATTGCATATCCCCCAAATTTTCATAGAGTGCACTCAGGGAACTTTCACACCCGACATTGTGTACATAAAGATCCATATCGCCATCGTTATCATAATCCAGCCAATTGGCACATGTCGTAAAACATGTATCCTCAACAATTGGAGATGCAGGATCAAAATTATCAAACAGTCCGTGCCCGTTATTGATATAGCATGAATTTATTGGTATACCATTTTCGTTCGTAGGAGAATATCCACCATAAAAATCAAGATCACCATCGTCATCCGCGTCCCCCCAGGAAACACCATGGCACATGACATTATCTTGTTGCGTAAAATATCCAAGGCCATAAGTTGCAGGGAACCCCCCATTTCCGTCATTATAAGCCACACTCCCTTCTCTTTGAATTCCTAAAACATCAAGGGAACCATCATTGTTAACATCAAGAAATGTGGGATAAAATGTTCCAAACCATAAGTAAACTAACTCATGGAATTCATAAGCTCCATTTCCATCATTCGTATAGATTGTCATTTCATTGGTATTGATCCCGGTAATGAGATCGATGTCACCATCATTTTCAATATCACCAAAGGCTGACACGGTTGTGTTAGCACTCGTAAATTCAGGCATCTCTACAAAATATCCGTTTCGCTCATTTTTAAATAGGCCAAATGTCCGGTTTAAGCCAACACAACTGTTGCTTGAGGTTATATCCAGGTCTGCATCATTATCAATATCGAAACAGCTGCTCGACACATGACAGCCCCAGAGTTGAGATACGGCTCCGGTATCAATCTTAATGAAATTGGGTAATTGCGCAAATACTGAAAAGCACAAAACAAACTGAAAAAGGATGATCAGTGAAAGATTTTTCATAGCTCTACTATTTAAATTTTAAGTTTTGAATTTTTAGTTTTAAATTAATCAGCCATTTTTATACTGTCTTCTGCCTTCTGCCTTCTGCCTTCTGCCTTTTGCCTTCTGCCTACTGCCTACTCATCCTTCAAACACCGAACTCCACGGCCCATCAATTTAGTGTTGGACATTCGAGCCACCTCATCTATCCAATGTTCTGTACACCGGTACCATGGTGCGGTGCCCATCCATTCAGAAGACCAAAAGCTCGTGTATATGTTTATATTTAAGAATGCACCATCGAAGCGGCGACCTCCTGTACCCAGAGCGGAAAACCCAAAATAATTATTGCCTTGTATATTCGCCCATGTATCGCGAGATTTTAATCTTTTTCCTACATCATAACCTCTATAGTCCGTAGTGTCCCATTCGGGATCAGGATATCCATACTGAGTGTCAACAAATCCTTCTAACTGTTTAAATTCTTCGTCCGATGGAATATGCCAGCTCTGCGGGCATAAGCCTTGAGATCCAAGTTGTGTAGCATAGTTCATCGCTTCATCCCATTGGTATAAACCTCCGTAAGTAACACAGTTTGCAGGATTATCATTATAACAGTATTTTTCCATTATTTGGTTGTTAATCTGAGGCTGGATACCGTCTATCATTGTTCCTACATTCAGGTTTTCTTTTAACCAGCACTGTGTTCCTATTTGTACGGTATTGTATAATTGAAAATTATAAGATATTGTTGGAACATTTACACAGGGAACCCCCTCTGTAATATCAAATATGTATGTTTCATTATTGTCGGGCATATCCTCAATGACATCACTGCCTCTTACCATCCAGACTGATATTGTTTTTGAATATCCGATATATCTCAGGAGATCGTTTTCGTAAATTTGGAAATAGCCGGCAGTGTGGGACTTAAGATTTGAGGCTTGTTTCACAAAACCTTTGTATTCCAGTTTACAATCCGTATGATTGGATCCTGGGTTGACAATCTTGATACTTTGAATCATCCCGCTATATGAGGCAGAAAAGATATAGAAGTTTTCCTTGCCCGGATGGAAAGTAAAAGTGTGTTTTCCTACATCCAAGGCACCTTCATATGATGCATGTTCACGGCCTGACAGGTCAAAGATGTGGATTACTATATTATTCGCTTTCTCGATGCAGACATCAACGGATGTTTGACCGACGAAAGGATTGGGATAATTTGGTGATACCGAAAAATTGTTTGAAACCTGCCGGGGATGATTGATCATTGTTCCGAATGGAATATATTCCACCAGCAAGACTGTGTCAGGTGCATAAAGTACGGTATCATAGCCCTGTGTCAGGTTCATGATCAGGATACTGTCTAGTGGCACATGCTCTTGAGCATACTTAGCCGTGAAACTTAGCTCAATAAAAGTTTTTTGCCCAAAGGAGCTTGTGATAGATCCAAGGATCAGGAAAGTGATGAGGTACATTGATTTTCTTTTCATAGCTCTACTATTTAAGGTTAGCAGCTAGTGATTAAGTAGAGCATTTGGTATGAAAGAACATCTATTGGATGTGCTAAAGATAGTGAATCACAGGGCTATAATCAAGAATATAATTATGAATTATAGATTATGGATTATGGATGGAATTTTAAGTTTTAAATTTTTAGTTTTAAATTAGCCAGCCATTTTTATACTGCCTACTGCCTACTGCCTACTGCCTACTGCCTACTGCCTACTGCCTACTGCCTACTGTATTTTTCAACAACCACAATCGCCAGGTATCACTCTTGCGCCGTTCCAGAAGTTTCAGTTGAGCCATGGGAAGCGCGGCCAGAAGGTCTTTCTCCATGGATGGAATAAATCCGGAGATAATATAATATTTTGCCTTCCAGAAATCAGGATTTTCAAAAAACCCCAGCAGCAACCCCTTGTAAAGATTGGCCACCACCAGGTCAACGTTGGTGTCAGGGAGTGCGCCTCGCAGATCCGCCTCCATAACCTGTATTTGTTCCTCACAGCAATTCAGCCCAACATTTTTTTGCGCAACGGAACAGGCAAAGGGGTTGTTGTCATAGGCGCGTATCTGCTGCACCCCTAGTTTGGCCGCACCTAAAGAGAGTAACCCGGTCCCGGTTCCCAGATCCACCATGGTCTTGATTTCCCCGGGAGCAGAGGTGAGCATGTCAGTGATGACCTGGAGGCAGAGTCTGGTAGTGGGATGGAAACCGGAGCCGAAGATGACACTGGGATCCAGTTTGATGAGAATGTCCTCCTCAACACGCGCAAGCTGATCGACTTCCCAGAGCGGAGCAACCGTGAGGGGCGGTACTGAAAAAGTCGTGATATCCAGCCCTGCCTCCCAATCCTGATAATTGAGGTTGGCCTCATAGAGTATTTTTGCCTTGCTGCGATTACAGATAGTCGCCACCAGCTCCTGTTTTTCTTTGTGGAAAAAGAGAATTGCGGTGTCGTCCTCGATCCAGGTACCAATGAGATCCGGATCGTCAACAGCACCCAGGTCTATGCGGTCAAAGTTGTAGACGTAGAGCTGATCGTAGCGGGTATATGGTGATTTAAGCATTGTCTTAGGTTGATAGGCTGACCCTTCGACAAGCTCAGGGACCGGACCCTGATCTTGTCGAAGGGCTTGATATAGCTGCTAACTATT
>JAOZTN010000079.1:0-14307 GCA_029942245.1 Bacteroidales bacterium
TCAACATATTCAGAGATGAACAGATCGGTGCAGTCTTGTGCAAACACAGACATTCCAATAAAAAGTGAGAATGTAAAGAGTACTAAATTTTTCATATTTGAAGTATTAAGTTAATTGTATATTCTTGAACAAAAATAAGGATAAATCAAATAGTTAATCCATTCTATCATTAGATTATTTATAAGATATTTCAGAATAGTTTATGTTCGCATTCATGGAAATATTTCTATACCTCCAAACACCCCTTAAAAATCTTACTTTTGCATAAAGCAGTTCCGTCATTTTCAAGCGCATTAATGAACAGAAACATGAACATAAAAATCCAACCCCATCTTCTACTGTTGGCTATCTTAATTGTATTAATTTCAGCAAGTTGTCAAACAAACAAGACGAATACGAATGCATGTATAGCATTTTATAACCTTGAAAATCTCTTCGATACCATTGACGAGGCAGGTGTAGCGGATGAAGAGTTTACACCTGAAGGCAAAAAAGCATGGACTCCTGACCGTTATCTGGAAAAGCTGAATCATATGGCTATGGTCATTCAGGATATAGGCCTGGATGAGTTCAAGCCCGACGGTGCAGCACTTCTCGGAGTTTGTGAACTTGAAAATAAAAGTGTTCTGAAAGACCTGGCCAATACCGATATTCTAAAAAACAGGCATTATGAGTTTGTTCATTACGATTCACCTTATTATCGTGGAATGGATGTAGCCTTGTTTTACCAGCCTGAGTATTTTACCGTACTGAGCTCTTCCAGCCATGAACTTAATATGCCGGAAATGGAGAATTTCACAACTCGCGCACAGCTGCTGGTGACAGGAATTCTTAATGGAGACACCATTCATGTCATTGTAAACCACTGGCCCTCAAGAAGAGGCGGGGAAGAAAAGTCGAGGCATCTGAGAATAGCGGCCGCAGAACTTTGCAGATCCATTGCCGACTCCATATTTATGATCGATGCCAATGCCAGGATCATAATTATGGGTGACCTGAATGATGATCCTGACAATATTAGCGTCAAAGAATATTTAAAAACCAACAATAGTATCGAAACACTAAAGACAGATGAGTTTTATAATCCGTATGAGAATATTCACTCTGACAGTGTTGGTACACTCACCTATCGAGGCAAGTGGAACCTTTTTGATCAAATCCTTGTTTCGTATGCGCTAACAGATAAAAAATCTTCATCATATACTATTCAGAAAGCGTACATCTATAAAGAAGACTACCTGATCCAGCAAGAAGGCAAGTACAAGGGTTCTCCATTCAGGACCTATTCATGGGATAATTACATTTCCGGGTACAGTGATCATTTGCCGGTGTTTATATACCTGACCAAGAAAGTAAACTAAAAATCCCGGGACGCGGGACGAGGGACGGGGAAAACCACTTTCATGTTCTTTATTCCACTGTTCTACTGTTCCACTGTTCCACTGTTCCACTGTTCTACCAGTTCTTTCAAAAGCTCTAGCCCATCAAATACTGACTTTACATTAAAGAATGACAGTGTGAGCCTTTCCTTGGCTTCTTTCATCCTGCATCTTCCCGGGTTGGCTTGAACAAACCTCAGGATGTTAGTAAACTCCTCCGATTGATAATACAGCGATTCCTGGTCTTTGATGAAATACGCTGTCAGGCGCTGGTTCCGCATAACGACCTTCTCGAATCCTGCTTTCTTTGCCAGCCACCTCATGCGGATGGCATTCATCAATCCGCTGACTTGTTTTGGGAGAGGGCCAAAGCGGTCGATGAGCTTTTCCTGATATGCCATGAGTGATTCCTCAGATTCTATGCTATCAAGTTCCTTATACAGGCTCAATCGTTCCCTGATGTTGGTGATATAATCATCAGGTATCAGCAGCTCTAGATCAGTTTCTATCTGGCAGTCTGTCACATAATCCCTGGGCTCTTCCTCCTCATAAACATCTTTAAATTCCTTGTCTTTCAGTTCCTGTATAGCTTCATCCAGGATGCGGTGGTACATCTCGAAGCCGATCTCGGAGATAAAGCCGCTTTGCTCACCTCCCAGGAGATTTCCGGCTCCCCGGATATCAAGGTCACGCATGGAAATGTTAAATCCGCTGCCCAATTCGGCAAACTCCTCTATCGCCCTCAAGCGTTGCCTGGCCTCCCTGGTGAGCCCCGACAATGGTGGTGTCAGGAGGTAGCAAAAGGCTTTTTTATTGGCCCTTCCTACCCTTCCGCGAAGCTGATGCAGGTCGCTCAGCCCAAAATGATGTGCATCGTTAATGATGATTGTATTTACATTGGGTATATCAAGGCCGGATTCGATAATAGTCGTTGCCAGCAGGATGTCATAATCCCCTTCTATGAAGTCAAGCATACGTCTTTCCAGCTCCTTCCCTTCCATCTGTCCGTGAACTACTGCAATCCGTACATTGGGCACGAAGCGACGGAGCATATGCTCTACATCCATAATATTTTGTACCCTGTTGTGAACAAAGAACACCTGTCCGCCCCGGGAGAGCTCATATTGTATCGCATCACGGATGGTATCCTCACTAAATGACCGTAATTCTGTCTGAATCGGATATCGGTTGGCGGGTGGTGTGTTAATAATCGACAGGTCGCGGGCACCCATCATGCTGAATTGCAAGGTACGTGGAATAGGTGTCGCCGTCAATGTAAGCGTATCCACCCCTATGCTCATTTGCTTGAGCCTCTCCTTGGCTGAGACCCCGAACTTCTGTTCCTCATCGATTATGAGCAACCCAAGGTCTTTGAAAACCAAATCTTTACTAATGAGCCGATGAGTCCCTATCAGGATATCGATCTCCCCCTCAGCGAGTTTCTTTATGGTTTCTTTCTGCTTTTTGGGCGGCTTAAAACGATTGATATAATCCACGTTGCAGGGCAGGTCTTTCAAGCGTTCGCTGAAGGTTTTGTAATGCTGTAATGCCAGTATAGTAGTTGGCACCAGTAAGGCCACCTGCTTACTTTCTGCCACAGCCTTAAAAGCAGCTCTGATGGCTATCTCTGTCTTTCCAAATCCTACATCACCGCATATCAGGCGATCCATGGGGAAAGAAGCCTCCATGTCTTTTTTCACATCCCTGGTGGCCTTCAGCTGATCAGGTGTATCCTCATAAAAGAAGGATGCTTCCAGTTCGGTTTGCAGGTAGGTGTCGGGGGAGAATGAAAAGCCTTCCGCGGCTTTTCGCTTTGCATATAAACGTATAAGGTCCCTGGCAATATCCTTGACCTTCTTTTTGGTCTTGCTTTTAAGTGTACTCCAGGCATTTGATCCAAGCTTATTGAGCTGGGGAACATGGCCCTCTTTGCCCGTATATTTGGCTATTCTGTGCAGCGAATGTATGCTCACATAGAGCAGGTCACTGTTCTTATAAACCAGGCGGATAGCTTCCTGTTCTTTCCCATTGTTGATGATCTTCTCCAGTCCGTCGAATCGCCCAACACCGTGATCGATATGGGTCACAAAGTCGCCCTGCTTGAGATCATTCAAATCTCGTATCGACAGGGTTTCCTTTTTACTGAAACTTTCCCTGAGCCTGAACTTATGGTACCTTTCAAATATCTGATGGTCAGTATAACAGACAAGCTTCGCCTGCCGGTCGATGAAGCCCTCATAAAGGGAGATATTCATGGTGTCGAAGGCAGGACGCTCCTTTGTTTTTGTCCTGAAAGAGATGTCCTCAAATATAGTGTGCAGGCGCTCCAGCTGCTTTGGATTCGATGAGAGGATCAGCTTACTGAATGTATTTGCAGTATGACCCTGCAGGTCACCCGCCAGGAGGTCAAAATTCTTATTAAAAGAAGGCTGAGGAATGATATCAGCTTCAATCACAAAAAAGCCATCACCCGGAGAGCGTTTTGAGAATCCCACGAGCGGGAACTCGCCCAATCCCGACAGCCACTCGCTTCCAGTCTGGAAGAGATCTTCCACTTTACCATCCGCTGGCATGTCATCCTGTGATTCTATCACTTTCACTGCTTTTTTATACTCCTCATCGATACGGTCGCGTGAAAAAGTGGTATCCTCCACCCAGATCACGGCATCGTCAGGTAGTAAGGCCTGCAGGTTTTCCCTTTTATGCTCGATGCGCCTGTCGTTGAGGTCAGGGATGATGGCCACCCTGCTGAGCTTGTCAACTGATAGCTGGTTCTCAGGGTCGAAAGAGCGAAGTGAAGCTACATTGTCGCCCAGAAATTCTATCCTGTAAGGAAAATCATTGGAATATGAGAACACATCAAGAATACCTCCACGAACGGCATATTGACCGGGACCGATCACAAAATCTTCACGCTCAAAATGCTGCTCATCCAGAAAATCTATCAGCTCATCCATGTCCAGCTCATCATCGAGCTTGATCCTGAAGGTGCTTTTAGAGAGAAAAGAACGCGTTACCAGTTTTTCGGCAAGAGCCTCCGGATAAGTTATGATGATCTTGGTCGACACCTGTGAAGAAAGCTTTCCAACCGCCTGTGAGCGTTCCAGTGCATTGGTGTTGTCGGTGTGGGCCAGGTCATATGATTTCGTGTATGAAGTGGGAAAGAAAAGTACCTTCTTACGCTGAAAACTGCCCTCTTTCTCGTCGAAGAGGCTTTCCAGATCATTGAAAAAATAGGCCGCCTGCTCCTTTTCATTCAGAATGAAGAGGTGTGTCCCTTTCAGCTTTGAGGTCACTGCTGCCGAGAGGGCTGCAATAGATGAACCTGCCAGCCCTTTCACCCACAGACCCTGCCGGGATCCACCAGCAAGATGCTTGATCACTCCGGAAGCCAGTGGCGCGGAGGCATATTGATCTAAAAATTCGTCAACTTTCATTACAATCTGACTTGAATTCAGGCGTTATTTTTTAATCCGGCAACGGTGGGCAAAGATAGCGTATTTGATTATATTTGCCCTTAGAGGGTTGAGGGTTGAGTTTTAAGGGTTGAGTGTGGTTTTGAAGTGGCGATAATGCAAAATTTATGAAGGTATTTAAATTCGGTGGTGCATCGGTTAAGGATGCTGACTCGGTCAGGAACATTCCGACAATTCTATCCAGGTATCAGGAGGAGGAGTTGGTGATCATCGTATCTGCTATGGGAAAGACTACCAATGCCCTCGAAACTCTGACAGATGCAGCCTATAAGCAGGGCCAGGAAACAGACGAGATATTCGAGGACTTGTACAACTATCATCTAGAGATCATCAAGGAGCTTTTCCCTGATCAAAACCATGACATTTATACACATCTGGACGAGCTCTTCAAGGCCTTGAAGATGTGGCTCGTTGTTCTGGCCAACCCGGAGCGGGAACACCCTTATGATCTTTACTACGACCAGATTGTCCCGACAGGAGAACTGCTCTCGACCAGGATCATCAGCTCTTTTTTGAATGAAATGGGGCTTGAGAATACCTGGCTGGATGCACGGGATCTGATCATGACCGACAGCACACACAGGGCTGCAATAATTGATTGGGAAAAGACCCGGCAAAAAGTAGGTGAAGCTGTAAAAGATAAGATCAGCATATCGCAGGGATTTATCGGTAGTGACGGCAGCTTTACCACCAGTTTAGGCAGGGAAGGATCTGATTTTTCCGCAGCCATATTTGCTAACGTACTTGATGCCGAAGAGGTGGTTGTATGGAAAGATGTACCCGGCTATCTGAATGCAGACCCAAGGTATTTCAAGGATACTGTAAAGCTGGATAAGATCTCTTATGCCGAATCTATCGAACTTGCTTTTTATGGAGCAAAGATCATACATCCCAAGACCATCAGGCCACTAAAAAATAAAGATATCCCACTGATAGTCAAATCGTTTCTCGATCCTGAGGCTGAAGGCTCTGTCATCCATAATGACCTGAGTTCCGATGCGCTCGTCCCTTCATGTATTATCAAGAAGGAGCAGGTATTGATATCCATTTCTTCCCGCGATTTTTCTTTCATCGCCGCAGACATGCTCCACCATATTTTTGGCATCTTCACCAGGCACCGTTGCGGCATCAACCTGATGCAAAACTCCGCCATCAGCTTCTCTGTATGTGTCGATCAGAGCACCCGTCTTCAGGCACTCATGGAAGAACTCCAGGAAGATTTCCGTGTGAAATACAATGACGGATTGCAACTGATCACGATCAGGCATTACGATAAGCCAAGCATTGGCCGCCTCACCGAAAATAAAGAAATACTGCTTGAGCAACGCAGCAGGCTAACCGTGCAGATGGTGGTCAAATAGGTACTGGGGGCTGGGGACTGGGTTTCTATTTCCCACGGACCCCCGTACCACGTACCAAAGAATATTTATCTTAATTTTACAGCATTAAATTTGAAACCTATGAGTGGAAGTATTGCTATTGTATGTGGAGGTGGTCCTGCGCCGGGAATCAACTCTGTAATAAGTTCTGTATCGAAAGTATTTCTGAAAGATGGTTACCGTGTGATCGGATTGCATGGCGGTTATAAAAGCCTGTTTTCTGAGGAAGCGGTTTTCCAGGATATCGATTTTGCCTTTGCCGATGATATTCGTGGCAGAGGGGGGTCAGCCCTTCAGATGAGCCGTCATAAGCCAACAGATGATGAGTTCAGCACAGACTTTTTTGTCAAGTATGACGTTGAGTTGCTTGTGACTATTGGCGGCGACGATACTGCTTCCACAGCGAACAGGATCTCCAAGTTCCTCAAGAGCAAGAATGTAAGCATACAGAATATCCATGTTCCCAAAACCATCGACAACGACCTGCCATTGCCGGAAGGCCAGCCAACTTTTGGCTACCAGTCGGCCAAGGAAGCCGGTGTCAAGATTGTACAGACGGTATATGAAGATGCACGTACCAGTGGAAACTGGTTTATTATTTCAGCCATGGGCCGCGAGGCCGGGCACCTTGCCTTCGGGATCGGGACAGCGGTGCACTCTCCTATGATCATCATCCCTGAGATGTTCAATAATGTCCCTATCACTTTCGATGCCATCATGAAGCTGGTGATCTCTACCATCGTAAAACGAAAAATACTGGGCATCCCATACGGTATCGTGATCATCAGTGAAGGTGTATTTCATTTCATGTCGGATGAAGAGATCAAAGCCTGCGGCATCCACTTTACATATGATGACCACGGGCATCCGGAGCTGGGCAACGTTAGCAAGGCACACATCTTCAACATCTTGCTGCAGGAAAAACTCAGAGAGATCAAGCTCGACGTAAAAAGCCGACCCGTGGAACTGGGTTATGAAGTTCGTTGTGTCAACCCTATCGCCTTCGACCTGATGTACTGTTCATTGCTCGGCATGGGTGTAAAGCAGCTTTTCGACAAAGGGCACACAGGATGCATGGTTACCTCCGATCCCAAGGGCGATATCCATCCGCTCTTCCTTGAGGATGTAACGAATGACCTGGGTAAGGTAGAGCCACGATTGGTTAACATGAAATCACAAACCGCCGACCTGGTATTTAATCAGAGCCTGCAATACATCACTCCCGGCGACTATGAGCAAGCCAAAGAGTTTGTCGATTTTCCCGAACACTTTGATTTCAGGAAAGTGCTGAAGTGGTAAGTTGGTTGAATTAGTTGAATCGGTTGAATCGGGATATGGCTCCAGAGGAGCCAAATATCATTAGACAAATGAGATTTAGAATATGATTAGCACCCCGAGGGGGTGCAATATTCTAATTAGGAGGACTGAATTCTGCCAGGATCTTATCGGCGATCACCTCCGCCAGTTTCTTCTTCGACTCATGGGTCCAGCCGGCAATGTGGGGTGAGAGAATCACCTTGTCGGAAGCGATCAAGGCCCTAAAGGCATCCGGCAATTCATCATCCAGGAGGTTTTCGAACGAAAGCTTTTCATACTCCAGCACATCGAGTGCAGCTCCCGTCACTTTTCCGGATTGAAGTGCGTCAACCAGATTAGAAGTATGTACACAATGTCCACGTGAAGTGTTGATCAGGATGATATTTTTTTCGAATTTGCTGAAGTAATCTTTATCTACAAGGGATCGGGTCTCATCGGTAAGCGGGACATGCAGACTAAGAACGTCAGCTTCGCTGAAAATCCGCTCCATATTACACTCTGTAACAAAGTTGTCGGAAAAGCCTGACTTGTACTTATCATATGCAAGCACAGTGCAATCGAAGCCAGAGAGTTTCTTTGCAAAAGCGCCACCGGTATTTCCATATCCGATGATGCCGACCGTCCTGCCTTCCAGTTCAATGCCCCTGTTTTCCTCACGTCTCCAAATACCCTTTCTTACCTCATGATCAGCGATAAGCAGGCGGTTCATCAGCACCAATAGCATGCCCATGGCGTGTTCACCAACAGCATTCCGATTCCCTTCCGGGGCATTGAAACAACGGATTCCATGCGACTTACAATAATCTACATCGATGCCTTCCATCCCGGCCCCTACCCTTCCTATGAAAGCAAGTTTCTTTGCCAGGGTGAGCACATCCTTATCGAGCCTGAAGCGGCTCCTCACAATGATGCCCGAATATTCACCAATAATATGCTTTAAATGAGGCAGTGTCAGCTCATCGAAATAATCGCAACGAAAACCGGCATCCGCCAGTCGTTGCTCCAGGATATGATGGTTGGCGTCAAGTAGAAGAACTTTATTATTAATGGTATCCCGGGTCATTACTAATTGTTAATGAATGAATCGTTCCAGATGATTCCCTTGAGCAAAATTTTAAACTCTTTGCCGGCACGGGTGATCATTTCCCCGCTCTTAGGAAATTTCATTTTTGGCTTGTCAAGGATCTCACTGATCTCCGGCGGACAGGCAAACATATCGCCTGTTGCGGTAGCTGTCTTGTTTTCGAAAACAGAACGCGCCGTTATTGGGATCTCATATAATACCTTTCCGCTTGCCTGATCGATATATTTCAGTTTGCCCTTGATCACGGCAGTTTTTATCTGGTAGATCTCCGTGATCTTGCACTTATTGAAATCGGGGTGTTTCTTATCTTCCTCAAACTTTGCAGGATCATCATACGTGGCAGCATAGCTCTCGGGATTCTTGTGAGAAGCAGTATATTCCTTTTCGTTCACCGTCCCCGGTGTGGCATCCACTGAATTGATATCCACAGCAAGCACCAGTGAATAATGTTGGCCGGGCTCTGCCTTGACGATATAATCAAGGTATTGTTTTTCCCTGTATGTCAGAGCCATTTCCTCCATACTGGCAATAAAATCGGGAGAAAGGCTGGCATCACTCCGGTTGTTGATCTCCATTCGAGCCAGGTTGGCACTGCCGCCGATCGCCCTCCGCATCAAGAGTTCAACATCCTGATAGGCCGGATATAGCTTTGTAACCAGAAGCAACTCTGAATATGCCTGTCCGGCATCAGCTTTTTTACCGCTCTTCAGAAGACTGACCGAATGGGCGTACAGGTATGCTGCCGCATTTTGCCGCGATGCTTCCAGGTCGGTGCTATGGTCAGTCAGCTGGATATTTACCATATCCTGTGTGAGCATTTCGCTGATACGGGAAACGGTGGTATAGCGCATTTGAAGGTCAGCATAGTTCACGAAAACATCGAACCACATCGCCGGCTGGCGGCTTCCTTTTAGTTCCAGGATCTTATTCAGATTAATCTCGTTGGCCGCCTCGAAAGCATGTTTGAGGGAAGCATAGAGCTCATCTTTTTTGCCCTTTCCGGCTTCCAGTTTATCCACACAAATCTCAATTGCGTCGTCATATTCGCCTTTGCTGATCAATTTCTCGGGCGACTGAGCGAGAAGCAATACAGGAAATGCCAGTATGAGAAGTAAAAAGTGTTTCTTCATCATCCTAAGTGTTACAGGTTTACAAATATAAGACTTGTTATGGAAAAATCACTCACCATAAAAGCAAGGAAATAAATACCAATTCCTTGCCAAAGTCACAGGGTATTAAAATTTACCGTAATTTCGTCAGTACGTCTTGAACCGGGGATTTATGCGAATGTGGAACTTTCTTGTCAGACTTATACTCCGAAACAGGCTTACTAACCTGATCGTGATCCTGCTGATCACCATTTTCATGGGATGGCAGGCCACCAAGGTGAAGATGTCGTACGAGATGGTGCGCATGCTCCCTGAATCTGACTCTACCAGCATTGCTTACGAAGAATTTAAAAACCTGTTTGGGCAGGACGGCAGCGTTATGTTCGTTGGCCTGCAGGACGAGAGAATATACAAGCTGGAGGAATTTAACGACTGGTATAAGCTCTCGTGGGAGATTCGTGAAATTGATGGTGTAGAGGAGGTCCTCTCTATTGGAAAGATCTATAACCTGACTAAAAACGACAGCACCGGCTTGCTGGAATTTAAGCCGGTGATCCAGGAAAAGCCCGAGCATCAGCAAGAGCTTGACAGTCTGCGCAATGTGATCTTTTCCCTTCCCTTCTACGATGGGTTCCTGTACAATGAAAACAAGGATGTGACCATGATCATGGTCACCCTCGACAAGAATAAACTGAATACCAAGAGCAGGGACAAACTCATTGCCGACATCCAGGCCCTGGTAGACGAGTTCGGTGAAAAGTATGATCAGGAAATGCGATATTCCGGACTGCCGTATATCCGGACCATCACCACAAAAAAGGTGCAAAAGGAATTGTATTTCTTCATAGTGATGGCCCTGATCATCGCCTCGGCCATATTGCTCCTTTTCTTCCGCTCCGGAAAAGCGGTATTCTTTACCATGCTGATCGTAGGCATTACCGTGATCTGGGTTATGGGAACCATTTCGCTCTTCCAGTATAAGATCACCCTGCTCACAGGCATATTGCCACCCTTGCTGGTGGTAATCGTGGTGGAAAACTGTATCTTCCTGCTCAACAAATACCATAACGAATACCTCTTGCATGGCAACAAGGTGAAAGCCCTTTCAAGGGTGGTAACGCGTATTGGCAATGCCAACCTCCTTACCAACACCACTACGGCAGTAGGGTTTGCGGCCTTTATCGTTACGGGAAATAAGATCCTTACTGAGTTTGGGATCATTGCTTCCATCAACATCATGTTTGCCTATATCCTCTCGCTCGTCCTGATCCCGATCTTTTTCAGCTATCTGGCCCCGCCAAAGTCGAGGCACACCAAGCATATGGACAGGTCGCTGGTTTCAAGGATCATCACCTGGATCGTAGGGATCGTCCAGAGCAAGAGAAGGATCATCTATATCTTTACCATCATACTGGTAGCGATCGGTATTTATGGTGTAACCAGGCTGCAGACAACGGGCAATATAGTAGACGATATCTCGAAAAAAGACAAGCTGTATAAGGACCTGATGTTCTTCGAAGAACATTTTAAGGGAGTGATGCCCCTGGAGATCTCCATCGATTCCAAAACCGAAAACGGTGTCTTTGCCAATAAAGGAAAGACATTATACAAGATCAGGAGGCTGCACAGGCTAATAGAAAAGGATTCCGTGTTCTCAAAATACCTCTCCCGTCCACTTTCCGTAGTCGATGGTATCAGTTTCCTTTACCAGGCCCATCGTGGTGGGGAAGCCAGGTACTTTGTCTTGCCTCCTCCAACCGGTTTGGCCGACCTGAACGCATATACTTCGGGCATGGAAAAATCAGGTGAAAACAATCCCTTTCATTCCTTCATCGACAGTACGAACAGGATCACCAGGGTGAGTATTCAGATGGCCAATATAGGCACCAAAGAGATCAAGAAGCTCACTGAAAGGCTGAGGCCCGAGATTGACAAGATCTTTCCTCCTGCTGAATACAAGGTGGTACTCACGGGCACCAGTGTCGTTTTCCTGGAAGGAAGCAGCTACCTGGTAAAGAACCTGCTAACCAGTCTCTTGCTGGCCCTGGCGGTGATCTCCCTTCTCATGGCCTTGCTCTTTACCTCGGCGAGGATGATCGTGATCTCACTCATACCGCAGCTGATCCCGCAGCTTATGACCGCTGCCCTCATGGGCTACCTGGAAATTCCCATAAAGCCATCTACCATACTGATCTTCAGTATTGCTCTGGGCATTTCAGTGGATAATGCCATTCACTTCCTATCGAGATACAGGCTGCAGTTGAAGCTTAACAATTGGAATATCAAGCCATCGGTTATCGCGGCCCTGAGTGAGACCGGTTACAGCATGATCTATTCTTCCGTAGTACTATTCTTCGGATTTGGTATTTTCATCCTGTCATCTTTTGGCGGCACCGAAGCCCTGGGATACCTCATACCCTTCACCCTGCTGATGGCGTTGTTGTCGAACCTTTTCTTCCTTCCTTCTTTGCTATTGAGCCTCGATAAGCACATCACCACCAAAAGCTTCCGCGAGCCATTTCTTGAAATCTTTGATGAGGAGGATGATATTGAGCTCGACGAGCTTCAGATCGAGCCTCCTGAGCCCGCTGACACTTCCCAATAATTTGCTTTTTTGTTTTTTTGCTTAATTCCGTATCTTTATCTCGCGAGACACATAATTTATACGCCAATGAAAGGAATCATTCTTGCCGGTGGATCCGGCACCAGGCTTTATCCTATCAGCATTGCTACCAGCAAACAGCTGATGCCGGTATACGATAAACCAATGATATATTACCCACTGTCGATACTCATGATGGCCGGGATAAGAGACATTTTGATCATCTCCACACCTGAAGACCAGTCGAGCTTTCAGCGCCTGCTGGGAGATGGAAAGAAGCTCGGTTGCAACTTCAGCTATGCCAAGCAGGAGATTCCGAATGGCCTTGCACAGGCATTTGTGATCGGAGAAGAATTCGTTGGCAACGACAAGGTGGCCCTTGTCCTGGGCGACAATATTTTTTATGGCGCGGGCATACAGGCCCTCTTCGAGGAGAAGAATGATCCAGATGGTGGGGTGATCTTCGCATACCATGTTTCCGATCCCAAACGTTATGGTGTAGTAGAGTTTGATGACGACCGCATGGCTGTATCCATTGAAGAGAAGCCGGAACATCCAAAATCCAATTATGCCGTTCCCGGCCTGTACTTTTTTGATAACTCAGTGATAGATGTAGCTAAAAATATTGCTCCCAGTGCGCGTGGAGAATATGAGATCACCGATGTGATCAAGCACTACCTGGAAGCCGGAAAGCTTCAAGTTGGGATATTGGGCAGAGGGACAGCATGGCTCGATACCGGCACATTCACCAGCCTCTTGCAGGCAGGACAGTTTGTACAGGTAGTGGAAGAACGCCAGGGACTGAAGGTCGGCTGTATCGAAGAAGTAGCCTATAATATGGACTTCATCGACGCAGAAGCACTTCGGAAAATTGCCGAGCCATTATTAAAAAGCGGATACGGGCAATACCTGCTGAACATATTAGAATAAAAACCTGAAAATACGATGTATACTTACGAACAACTCCTGGAAAAATACAGCCTCTCTCTGGAGAAGGAATCCTTTTCCGGCCAGCCTGTTGAGCTTTATGATCCTATCACTTACATGATGCAATTGGGCGGCAAGCGGATAAGACCGGTGCTTTTGTTAATGGCCTGCGATGCCTTTGGCGGTGATACTGATACTGCTATGCCCGCTGCCCATGCCGTTGAAATGTTCCACAACTTTACCCTTGTTCATGACGACATCATGGACGGTGCCAAGATCAGACGCGGTAAAGAAACCATCTGGAACATCTGGGGCGAAGATACTGCCATACTTGTGGGCGATACCATGTTTGCCATGGCTATTGAGTACCTGCTAAAAACAGATCATCCCCTAAGCAAGGATATGCTCGCATGCTTCCTCAAGGTGACCAAAGAAGTTTGTGAAGGGCAACAACTCGATATGAACTTCGAAGAATCAGAAGATACCAGCATACCCGACTACCTGGGCATGATCCGTCTGAAAACTGCCGTGCTGCTGGCTAGCTCGCTAAAAATGGGGGCCATGCTGGCAGGAGCAGGAGAAAAAGATCTGGAAAACATCTATGATTTTGGGATCAACACAGGCCTGGCATTTCAACTGAAAGATGACCTCCTTGATGTTTTTGGAACAGTTGACAAATTTGGGAAGATGCCTGGAGGGGATATTCTTTCTGACAAGAAGACATTCCTGCTGCTCAAAGCACTGACCATTGCCGGTGAAGACGATAAAAAGATCATCGAAGATAATATCCGTGAAGGAGAAGAAGATCCTGAACAGAAGATCATGGATATCACCTCCCTTTACAGCAAGCTTAATCTCGACAAGATCACTCTTACTGAGATGGAGCGCCACTTCGAGCGCGCCGAGTACCACCTTGAACTGCTCAGCCTCCCGGTAGAAAAGACAGCGGAATTGCTGTCAATAGCGAAGAAGATGATGTATAGAGATCATTAGACACTAAGAATGAATAATGATTATATCCTAATGATGAATGT
>JAOZTN010000080.1:0-14077 GCA_029942245.1 Bacteroidales bacterium
GCCATTGGGAATTCGCTGGCCCTCGCAGGGCATAAGATCACGATGCATACCATCGAAGATCACCTGGTTGAGCCTATCAATGAAAAGCATGTCAACCCGGACCACTTTCCGAACGCAAAGCTGAGTAAGAACCTCATCGCAACGAATGATATTAAAGCATTGCAATCGGCGGATATCCTCTTTCTGGCTATCCCATCTATCATCACCGTTGATTTTGTTCTGCAGAATAAAGAATTTATTGGCGACCATGTGCTTCTGGTCAACCTGGCCAAGGGCTTTGGTTGCGGAAAAATGACGATCACTTCCTGCCTGGAGAAAATGCTTGACAACCCTGTTTGTACCATGAAGGGGCCCACTTTTGCCAGGGAGATCATAAATGGCTCTCCCACGGCCATGACCTTTGCCTCTACTGATGAAAAACATTTTGAGCTCATCCGGGATATTTTCAGCGACACCTCTATCTTCCTCGACTTCACCACGGACGTGGAAGGCGTTGAATACCTGAGCATATTAAAGAATATTTATGCGATCATCCTGGGCATCGTAGATGCAAACTTCGACTCCCCCAACCTCCGCTTCCTGATTCTCACCAAGGCTTTTGATGAGATGCGCAGGATTATGCTGAAGGCAGGTGGAAAGGAAGCATCCATGTTCCACTACAGCGGGTATGGCGACTTCGGCCTGACCGCCCTGAACGACCTCAGCAGGAATCGTACACTGGGATTGCTGATTGGCAAGGGATTCTTCACAAAGGATATCTCTGATAAGGTGGTACTGGAAGGCAAGCTGGCGGTAAGCACCTTCTGCGAACATATCCTTGGCGATGGCGATGAAAAGAACTACCCGCTACTGTATGAGCTGCAAAAGATCTTCCTGAATAACTATGACATCTCTTCCTTTGTCGGAAATATACTGAAACTGGCCCGCTAACAATATTAGACCTTAAAAAAAGTTGATATATATAAAACTGATGGCTTTATGATACAAGGGAAAAAGATCCTCTTTCTGGCACCTCACCCCGACGACCCGGAATACTCATGCGGTGGCAGCATGGCCCGCTGGGCTAAAGATAACGAGCTTTTTTATGTTGCCTTCTCCCCATGTAAAATATCCCTCCCTGAGGGTTTTCCTGAAAATGCGCTTTATGAAGAGCTTCAGGCATCAGCACGGGTACTGGGCATAGCGGAAAGCAACATATTTACCTATAATTTTCCCGTCAGGCGTTTTCCCGAAAACAGGCAGGACATCCTGGAGGTGATGGTGAAGGTTCGCAAGAGCATACAACCTGATATAGTGGTGATGCCCAACTCCAACGACATCCACCAGGACCACAGGGTAATTTACGAAGAAGGACTGCGCGCATTCAAGCATTGCAGCCTTATCGGATATGAACTTCCCTGGAATAACCTTCAGTTTGTATCGAATTTCCATGTTAAGCTGACAAAAGAAGAGCTGTCGGTAAAATGGGAAGCTATTTCTGCCTATAAATCACAGGATGGCAGAGCGTATAAATCAGAAGCGTTTTTTGAAGGGCTTGCTCGTATGCGGGGTATGCAGGTAGGGCATGAATTTGCTGAAGCCTTTGAGGTGATCCGCTGGATCCTATAAAATTTCCTTGATCTTCTTTACAAGTTCTCTCGTACTCGTGTCAATGACAGGTGCAATGTCCTGTATGGCCCAGTTAGGATCGAAAGAGATCATATCATATTCCTTCTTGTCGGGATCGATCAGCACAAAGCTGTTCCTGTTAGCATCGATGGTAATAATGCAATCATCGAAGGAGGCTGAATTCTGAAGCCATTCCAGCTCAGCTAATTCTTCCGGCTTGCCCTCCAAACCGGCGAAAGAGATCTTTTCCCCATGACTAAAAAGCAGTTCTCCTGTTGCTGTACTGGTGGCCATGTAGCCTTCACGGTAGTTTCGTCCCCCATGAGGGCTTTTCATCCCTTCAAGGATGCGTTCACAACTCCCGTCTTTCATATCAATACGATATACTGCTCCTTCATGGAAAAAAGTCGCCAGCAGCATGTTCTTATCCGTACCATCATATAACACGGAGTTGATAAATGCGGCTCGCTGCGCTGTGGGTAAAACCTGTTTGGCAGGGTCGCTGATATAGATATGATCTTTCCCAGTCACACGCAGGTAACTTGCTTCTTCTTTACCCCTGGTGAGGATGATCTCCTTGCCGGTTTCGGGATTATACCCTTTTTTAAAGCCGTGCTCCCAGGCAAACCATTCCCAGGTTTTCTCATAGGTAGCAAGATCGTACTCGAAGATGCAATCATAACCTGATGAAGAAACGATCAGCCTGTCGGCCGCATGGCAATGGTTAAATTGCACGGTATGTATATAGCTGAACCATGGATCATCGATCCTTTCCACGCCACTCTGACGGATCACATGAACCACATTTTCTGTAGAGACTGCTATCATATCCTTGGCCACATCAATACCCCTGGGCTCAGGCAGGAAGCTGAGGATCTCATAATGACTGATCACCCCATTCTCAATCTCAATATACACCAGCCCGCCTTCGGCCACTTCCCGGCGCTCTACGCTTCCGATGCGACCATGTTTGCTCTTGCGCGATTCGAGGTAACGCTCACGGATCTTTTGCATCTCAAAGCTCTTCACTGTGACCAGAAAAGCCTTAGGCTTATAAAAGCTTCTGCTTTTTTTATATGTTTTTAATGCTATGGTCATGGTGTGATCCTGTTCATGATATCGGCCATCAGTTGTGCTGACGACCTTCTTGAATATTTTTCCAGCATTCCGGTATCCAGGCTGTTCAGATGGCCATCGCCTGCTTTCCAATCTGTATACAGGCTCAGGAGCTTCTGTTTGAATTGTTCTTTCTCCGAATAATCGTACATGTCCGCTCTTGCTGTATCTTTCAAAATGGCTGCTGCGTCCCCGTCGACAGGGCCGACAGAGATCACCGGCCTTCCTGAAGCCAGGTATTCAAAAAGTTTCCCTGTGATGATCAATTTATTGTTGCCCGATTGGGGAACTACAAATAATAATGTAGAGGAAGAGGTCATGATCCGGGTCGCCTCCGCATGCGGCACATAGCTGACAAGGTCCAGGTTTCCTGAAACACCTTTAGATTCAAAATATTCCGGCACCGAGGAATCTACATTGCCAACAAAGCGAAGCTTAAAATCTTTTGCAAAACCTTCATCTTCCCTGATCAGCTCACAAATCCCATCCCATATCGTCGGGACATGCTGATTGGGTTTAAAATTCCCCGTATATACCAGGCTAAACTCACTCTCTCCCGCACTCTCTTTCTCTTCTTTGCCACTCACCATATCCGCCATATCAAAGCCATTCATCACCACATTCACATGGGTATTGCGGTCGGCAAACTCTTCCTGCATGCCCGGGCTCACTACTGTCACAGCATCGGCATGCTTCAGTACAGCATCCTCCAGCTTCTTATCTATACGTTTTGTTCTTCCGCTACGCGGCAGCATATCGTTATAATATACAGTTGTCCAGGGATCCCTGAGATCGGCCAACCATGGTATATCAATTTTATGCTTGATCTTTAAACCACTAAGATGGGTACTGTGAGGAGGGCCTGTAGTTACAATGAGATCTATATTCTCTGAAGCAATAATTTTGAAGGCTGCTTTGCAAGCATATTTCTTCCAGCCTTTACGGGCATCCGGAATAAAAAAGTTTGAACGGATATACATAGCCAGGCGATCGACCACTGACCTCTTCTTATCTATGTTAATGAGTGCCACAGAAACAGATCCATCCTTTTTGCCTTTCAGCATATTATAAAAGCGAAAAGGATCGCTGCTTTTGGTCTTATAAACCGTGATATTGGCAGGAACTTCCTTTTCCAGGTCCTGGTCCAGCGCTGAATAAGTACCGTCTTTTACGGTAAGGATATGTGCTTTCCAGCCAAATCCTTCCAGGTACTTCACAAATTTAAGCCATCGCTGCACCCCCGGGCCACCCGCAGGAGGCCAGTAGTAAGTCAGAATGAGTACCCGTTTCATAGCAGATTGTTGCTGGTTTCTGGCAGCTGGCTGCTGGTTAATATACAAGAAACCAGTGACCAGCAACCAGTAGCTGTTTATTATATATTCTTCCGAATCATTATGATACCATAACACAATACAAGGAGCAAAAGGAGAATACTGCTCGCATAGCTGATAGTCTCTCCTGTGCTGTAAATAGCAGGCTCAAACCTGAATTCGATCTTATGTTGCCCTTCCGGGATGACCATGGCACGAAGTACATAATTGGCCCTGAAGTGCTCAGCAGGTTCACCATCGATAAAGGCATTCCATCCATTCGGATAGTACACCTCAGAAAATACCGCCAGCTGATCTGTAGCAGCACTTGATTCATAGGTCAAATGGTTGGCCTTATAATCGGTCAGTTTCAAAGTGGCATTGCTGTCAGCCATAAACTGTTTTCCTTCTACATATTGCGCAAAACGCTTATCCACCACCATGGCATTAGCAGGATCAATATCACCTACCGCCACGATCTCCTCATCAGCATTCTCCACGATTTCATATTCATGAACAAACCAGCATGAACCAAGTCTGTAAGGGTTCATCACCGGTGCAGGCCCACCCTGTGTCATGATGATCAGGTATTTGGTGTTCAGCATATTCAAGACCGGTGCCTGGCTTAGGGCAACCCCCAGCATGGCCGGATCGTCCGAGCTGCTTAATATATTGATCAGTCTAATCCTTTCCGGGTCTATCTGGTAGTCGATCAGCTCCTGGTATCGTTGCAGTTTAGCACCATGATAGCCACCTATGGATCGGTGGAAATATGATGTACTGGCATCACTAAAAGGATTCACGGTCATATTCAGCACCCTGAAGTAAACCTCTTTGTCACCCAGTATTTTTTTATCAGCCTCTGTTGGCTGGTAGGGATATTCAACTTCTCTGGCCCTTACGAAGTTATCATCGTTCAGGTAGCGTTTATCCACTGCCCACATGTCGATGAGAATGAGTACGGCAATACCTGCAATGGCATATCCGGCCTTCAGCTTGTTCTTTAAGGAAAGCCAAATGAGCCCCGCGCCCAGGAGAATGAAAACAAGAGAGCGGAAGGCATCGATACGGAGTATTCTCATCCTGTCTGCTTCAAGGGCTCCTATCACCGCATCATGCATCTCTTGCGGATACCCCATCCTGAGAACATATTGCGTATCTCCAATATGGCTAAAATCAAAGAACACACCTGGTATGGCCAGGAATATCAGCAGGATGCCTCCTACCGCTATCATGGAATATTTCAGTCCGTTAAGCAATAGTTTGTTGTCCCGTTCTTTCTCAAATACCCTGGCAAGAGCCAGGATGGCAAGCAGCGGAATGGCAAACTCCGCTATGACCAATATCATGGTCACCGCCCTGAACTTATTATATCCCGGGAAATAATCAAGGAAAAGGTCGGTAAACCACATAAAATTCTGCCCCCAGGCAAGCATGATGGATAATAAGCTTACCGTTAGCAGCCACCATTTCAGCTTACCCCTGACTACGATGAGGCCGAAGATAAAAAGGAAAAAGATGAGTGCACCGACATAAACCGGTCCTGAAGTGAATGGCTGTGTTCCCCAATATAAAGGCAACTGACTGGCAATGGCCTTGGCATCGTTCTTAGGTACGCGGTAGTTCACCAGCATTTCGTAGGTATTGGAGTTTTCTCCAACACTCCCGTATGACGCACCTCCCATAAAATCGGGGATCAGCAGCGTCCAGGTCTCACCAATACCATAGCTCCACTGGGTAATATAATCACGGTCGAGGCCGCTTGTTTTATTTTCTTCGTTGGAAGTCAATTCCGACTTGCCCCTGGTAGTATATTGCGAGTGATCGGATGAGATCAACAGGCTGGTGGCATGTGTACCCACCGCCAGCAGGGCAGCGATAGCCAGTACTCCTGTGGCCTTTAAGAAATGTGGCCATGTCTTGTTTCGAAAGGTTTCAACCAGCTCGAATATGCCGTAAACCAGGATGATCATAAAGAGATAATAGGTGATCTGAAGGTGGTTTGCAGCAATCTCCAAAGCCAGGAAAAATGCTGTAAGCAATCCACCGGCAATATATTTCCCCCTGTATGCCAGTATGATCCCCGCAACGACCGGGGCCATATATGCCACCGCCGATGCCTTGGAATTATGGCCGGCTTCTATGATAATGAAGAAGTAGGAGGAAAAGGCAAATGCCAGCGCTCCAATGGCAGCAAGCCATGGCTTGACACGCAGTACCAGTAAGAGTATGAAAAACCCCAGAAAGTAGATAAATACCTGGTTAGCGGGATGTGGAAGTCCAAGCCCTAAGGCCTTGTTAACTTTCTTGAAGAGATTTCCTTCAAATTGTACCGAGATGAAATAAGCCGGCATACCCCCGAACATGCTGTTGGTCCAGAGGGTATTGTCCTCATAGGTTTTGTTATGATCAGTAATTTCTTTCGACATGCCCTTGAAGCGGTCGATATCACCTTGTTTCAGCTTTTTTCCTTCCAGGATGGGAGAAAAATAAATCAGACTGATCAGCACAAAGGCCATGATCGCAACAAGGTAAGGGACTAATTTCTTGAAATCGAACTTTTCCATGCTTAAATATTTGGTTTGCAGTACGAGCTGTGCGGCTTGGGACGTGAGGACAATAAACTCAACACCCAACCCTCAACACTCAACACTTAATCTATTTCTTCAAAGTCAACATATTCCCCCAGGTTTTCGGTAGAGCCTTTTTTATCCTTACCGGGAGTTTTATCAATGCTAACCTCCCCTTCTTTATGTGGTTTTTTATTCAGATCGTCGGGATTGATTCCCATCTGCTCCATCATCTTTTTTTGCTTTCTTTTCACCCAGTACAAGAGTAAACGGGGAAATACATACCTGAAAAACAGGGAAAAACCCAGCCATATCAGGACTAATATCAGAATAAAATTTAAAAATGATTCCATAGCTCAATGTGCCGCACTGCGGGAGAAAATGTGATGCTAAATTATTAATTAATAGCGAAAGGACTTCTTAAAATATTATAAAACCGGCGTTTTGCGGTTTCGCTCGCGCTTACGATCATGCTCAGAAAGCAAGATCTTTCTGATGCGGATAGACTTGGGAGTGACTTCCAGGTACTCATCTTCACCAATATACTCCATGGCTTCCTCCAGCGAGAATTTCACTGCCGGTGCAATGGATAGTTTTTCATCGGAGCCTGATGCCCGCATATTGGTCAGCTTCTTGGTCTTGATCACGTTGATGATAAGATCATCATACCTGGTACTCTCACCGATGACCTGTCCGGCGTAGATCTCCTCATTTGGATCGATATGGAACTTACCCCTGTCCTGGGCCTTACTCAGTGAGTATGCAATGGATGTTCCTGTTTCCATGGCAATCAGTGCGCCGTTCCTTCTGCTCACGATATCACCCTTCCAAGGCTCAAAGGCTTTGAACCGGTGTGAGAGCACTGCTTCCCCTTCTGTAACCGTCATGATGGGATTGGCAAGGCCGATAAGGCCCCTGGCTGAGATCTTGAACTCCAGGTTGATCCTGTCATTCTTGTTTTCGATATTCAGGATATCACCCTTTCGCCTGGTAACAATCTCTATCACTTTTCCTGAAAAGGCCTCAGAAACATTTACGTTCAAGAGTTCGACAGGTTCATGCTTGAAGCCATCGATTTCTTTGATGACCACCTTGGGCTGGCCAAGTTGAAATTCATATCCTTCCCTTCTCATCGTTTCCACGAGTATTGACAAGTGCAATATGCCCCTGCCATAAACAAGCAGTTTGTCGGGTGAATCTGTTTCCTCTACCCTCAGTGCCAGATTTTTCTCTGTTTCTTTAAATAATCTATCCCTCACATGCCTCGAAGTAACAAATTTGCCCTCCCTCCCGAAGAAAGGAGAATTGTTAATTGTAAAAAGCATACTCATGGTAGGCTCATCCACCGCGATAGGTTTCAAGGCTTCCGGTTCGTGGAAATCAGCGATGGTATCACCGATATCGAAATTTTCCAAGCCCATAACTGCCACGATCTCGCCCGATCCTATTTCAGTTTTTATTTTTTCTTTCCCCAGTCCTTCAAAGCGGTATAATTCTTTCACAACCGATTTATTGACGAAGCCATTTCTTTGCACGATGGAGACCTGGTCTCCCATTTTGATGCTGCCACGATGTATGCGGCCAACTGCAATCCTGCCGGTGTATGAAGAATAATCGAGAGAGCTGATCTGCAATTGCAGTCTTCCCGGATTGTCTTCAGGAGGATCAAAATATTCGATGATGGTATCGAGCAGATACGTCACATCTTCAGCAGGCTCCTTCCAGTCGGCACCCATCCACCCTTGCTTGGAGGAACCATATACCGTCGGAAAATTCAACTGATCTTCAGTGGCATCCAGTGAAAACATGAGTTCGAAAACATCTTCATTTGTCTCTTCAGGATTACAATTTGGTTTATCTACCTTATTAACTACAACAATGGGTTTCAAACCCATTTCCAGGGCTTTTTGCAGCACAAAACGCGTTTGTGGCATGGGCCCTTCGAAAGCATCTACGAGCAGAAGCACACCATCTGCCATATTCAACACACGTTCAACTTCACCGCCAAAGTCGGAGTGACCCGGTGTATCAATAATGTTGATCTTAGTGTCTTTGTATCTGACAGAGACATTCTTGGAGAGTATGGTGATCCCTCTTTCCCTTTCCAGGTCACTAGAATCGAGGATGAGGTCCTCTACCTCCTGGTTGTCCCTGAACAACTTCACCTGGTGCAGTATCCTGTCGACCAGGGTAGTCTTTCCATGATCGACATGGGCAATGATGGCAATGTTTCTTATTTCCATATAATTTTGCATAAAAAAACCCCGCTAATAAGCGGGGTTTTGGAAGTTTATCTCATTTCATCAGATACAGTTAGACGCTTCCTGCCTTTCGCTCGGCGTGCTTTGATCACCTTCTGCCCGTTAACAGACGACATCCTTTTCCTGAATCCGTGTTTGTTCTTGCGTTTCCTGTTTGATGGTTGAAATGTTCTTTTCATTTTATCTTCTTTTTTGGGAGTGCAAAAATAGCGCTTTTTTTATTATTGACAAATTATTTTGCAGGAATATTTTTTAACGTCTCTGCAAGATAATCCCAGAACAGAGCTACCGTTGGTATGTTAACCATCTCGTCGGGTGAGTGAGGATTACGAATTGTTGGTCCGAAAGAGATCATATCCCAATGAGGATATGATGATCCAAGGATACCACATTCCAGTCCGGCATGGATCACCTTCACCGCGGGAACCTTGCCGAAATTCTTATTATAAACCTCTTTCATTTCGTTGAGGATGGCTGAATCCACATTGGGTTTCCAACCCGGGTAGTCACCTGAATTCGCTGCTTTAGCACCGGCTTCAGTAAAGACATCGTAAATGGTTTTAGCCACTTTTACTTTATCTGCATCCACAGCACTCCTCTGCAGGCTTGCCATTTCGATCATTCCGTCAGCTGATTTGACCACCGCCAGGTTGGTTGAAGTTTCAACAACATCAGGCATATTCTTATCCATGGCGATCACGCCGTTAGGACAATTTTCCACTGCCTGGTAAAGCCCGAGAGTTGCCTTTTCGTCGATGAGACTTGCGGCCATATCGCTTTCTTCAACATCAATCTCCAGTCCGGGGTCTGCATCTTTAAAAATATCCTGCTGCGCTATTGCATAGGTGGAAACGAATCCCAGGAAATCATCTTTGTTCTCAGCAGGGATTACCACAACTGAAAATGCTTCACGTGGGATGGCGTTGCGAAGGCTGCCACCATTAATAGAGGCCAGTCTGAGACCAAACTTATCTGCAGCTTCTGCCAGCAGACCGTTCATGATCTTGTTTGCATTTCCACGGTTCAGGTTGATATCCAATCCTGAATGACCACCTTTCAGGCCGATCACACTGATCTTAAATGTAATACCGCCATCGAAAACAGTTTCTTCAGTATAATCGAAGACACCCACGGTATCAACACCACCGGCACATCCAATATACAGTTCGCCTTCGTCCTCAGAATCGAGGTTCATCAGGATGTCACCATCCAGAAGACCCGGTATCAGTCCGTTGGCACCGGTCATGCCTGTTTCCTCATCAGAGGTAAAAAGCGCTTCTACAGGTCCGTGTTGCATCTCAGTATCCTGCAGTACGGCCATCGCGGCAGCAGCACCGATACCATTGTCGGCACCCAGTGTGGTCCCCCTGGCTTTCACCCAGTCACCATCAATGAAAGCATCGATAGGGTCTGTCTCAAAATTATGATCTGTCCCGCTATTCTTTTGCGGAACCATATCGAGGTGGGCCTGAAGGATCACGCCTTTACAGCCTTCCATACCCGCTGTAGCAGGCTTTTTGATGATAATATTATCTACTTCATCTTTGTAGGTTTCAAGTCCTAGTTTTTTTCCAAATTCCATCATGAATGCCTGGATGGCATCTTCATGTTTGGATGGCCTGGGCACCTGGGTAAGCTGATAAAAGTTTTCCCAGAGCGCTTCAGGTTTCAAGTTTCTGATTTCATCACTCATTGTATAAATATTTAAGTTCTCATTGGCAGCAAAAGGCCATTTCCGAATTGTTGAAAATGACCTTTCACCATACTATTTCTAATTCTTATTTCTGGATATTAGGTTGTTCAAGCCCGTATCCTTTTTTGCGATCCTCCACCCTTAACATGAAAGCAAAGAATAGGGATACGATCGAAAGGCCAAGGAATATGAGCATATCATAAAAATAATCATATGTGATGTTCAACTTTTCCTTTTGAATAATTGTATATGCATTATTTCGGCCAATCAATATTATTTTTTCGAGTGTTTCTTCCTTGTCACCGGTCACATCAATATTACTGATTCCAGTAGCGATACTCATATAAATCTCATTTCTCACATTTTCCGTATCGACCTCTTCAATTGCCACAGGGATATATTCAGTATACTGAACAATAGAATCAACAGTAGCCCCAGTGGTTTTATCAAGTGCCATGCCTATCTCAATATCTGTGAATGAATCTTCCGGCAACATTTCTTTGAACGCTTTCTCTATAGCTGACCTCACCAATATTTTGTTTGGAGAAACATCAGGATTAGTAGCATTTAGCACGAAGCCGAGAATCAAAGGAATAAATAAAAGGCCTATGTTCTGAATCCAGAATATAACAGCATAGGCTGTACCCAACTGTTTTTCAGGAATAATTTTTGGCACTGAAGGCCACATGGCTGATGGGACAAGTGAAAACCCAACACCAAGAATGATCACCATTACTGCTGCGATCCACCAGGTGGTTAAGCCCGGGATTGCCAGTACTCCATGTACAAATATTAGGATTAAGGAGCCAATGATCATGATAGTAGCACCCTTTCCATATTTATCATAGACGCTGCCAAACAAAGGTGTAAGGAAGAGCGTACCCAGTGGCAGTAAACTTGGAATAAGACCAGCCAGATAAGGGCTTACATTATATTTATTGATCATCAGGTCAGTGGCATAAAACAAAAATGGGAATACCGCTGAATAAAATAAGACACATAAAATAGCAATATACCAGAATCCCCTGTTAGTAATGATCAACATGATGTCTTTGATCTTAAATTCATCTGATGTATCAACCTCGATATCTTTTTCAGATTTATCAAGTTTAACATCAAGAATTGAAAATAAAATGAAGGATACGATACCAATCAGCATCACCGCCAATGCAAATAGAATCGGGGCTGTTACCGTAAAGTTTTTCGCAAGGGGCAAAGAAATAGCCAGTGCAAGCAAGGTCCCAAGTCGGGCAATTGACATTTGCATCCCCATGGCAAGTGCCAGTTCCTTTCCTTTAAACCAACGCACCACAGCTTTTGAAATCGTGATTCCTATAGCCTCAGTACCCACTCCAAAAAGTGCAAAACCAAGCGAAGACAATAGCACTTGCATCTTCATCTCACCCAATAAGGGAATGTAAACAGACGATCCTGCAGCAAACTCATGCGAAACCGCCCAATAATTTAATGCAGTACCGATAAACATGACTAAAGTTGCTCCAAGTCCAGTTTTTCTTATACCAAGTTTATCCAGGATGAATCCGCTAAAAATGAGCATAAACAGGAATACATTAAACCATGCATAAGCAGAAGTATAGGTTCCAAAATCTTCACTATTCCATCCAAGAATACTTTCCAGCATTGGCTTAATCGAAGAAAGTGCATAATTGAAATAATATGCGCCAAAAATTGATAAGGATGCTAAGATCAAAGCAGTCCAGCGAGCTGTTTTAGAATCCCTTAAGGATTTTACTATTTTTTCAGTCATAATAATGGTTTGATTTATTTGCGAAAATTAGTGGAAGCGAATATAGATAAAATTATACAGCTAGATTCTGTACCTGAGCATTTTGTTTTCAACTTATCGCGCAAGCGCAATGTATATCAGCTTTTTCGTGTGGAAAAATTCCATCGGGAAATTAATATCCAGATCGTAAATGGCATAACGGGCCTTTATGCTGTTCATTTCTTCTTCTACATCGCCCCCTTTCAGATAAAGGATGCCATTGTTCAGGCTGTTGAAGTTTTTCTTTCTGACCTTGCCCCTCATCCAGCGCAGGAATTCCGGCATACGGGTTACAGCACGG
This sequence comes from Bacteroidales bacterium, assembly GCA_029942245.1. GTDB lineage: Bacteria > Bacteroidota > Bacteroidia > Bacteroidales > B18-G4 > B18-G4. The sequence goes on from JAOZTN010000080.1 coordinate 12,646, forward strand.
CTGACGACAAAGTCAAATTTCTCGTCCAGCTCCTCTGCCCTGATTTGCCGGGCTGTAACATTTTTCAGCTGGAGGGCCTCGATAATCTCATTCACCACCTTGATCTTTTTACCGGTGGAGTCGACAAGGGTAAAGCGGGCCTCCGGAAACATGATGGCCAGCGGGATGCCGGGAAAACCGCCACCTGTTCCAACATCCAGGATCTTAGTCCCTGGTTTGAACTGGATGACCTGTGCAATAGCCAGGGAATGAAGAATATGACGTTCCTCCAGATTGTCGATATCTTTGCGTGAGATCAGGTTTATGCGTTCATTCCAGTATTCATACAGCTCCTGCAGCATGGCAAATTGCCTGTCTTGTTCAGGGCTGATGTCGGGAAAATATTGGCGGATGAGGTCCATGGCAACAAAGCTAACAATAAGTTGTGTAAAAGTATGGTTATTAAAAGCAGTATGCTGATAAGATGCCGCTTATTTTTGCACTCAATGAAGATTAGAAGAACTATAATTGGATTGGCATTCCTGCTGGCTGGATTTATAACATCAGCACAGCAAAGGATCTCAGTAGAGGATTATATCCTGACCTACAAAGATGTAGCCATGGACAAGATGGAAGCATACGGCATACCGGCATCTATCACCCTGGCACAGGGCATACTGGAATCGGGCAGCGGCAACAGCGAGCTGGCGCGAAAGGCAAATAATCACTTTGGGATCAAATGTCATAAAGACTGGAAGGGAAAGACTTTCCACATGGATGATGATGCAAAGGACGAATGCTTCAGGAAATACAAATCGCCGGATGAATCCTACCGCGACCATTCTCTTTTCCTCACCACCCGCAACCGATATGCAGACCTCTTTACATTAAAGATACGCGATTATAAAGGCTGGGCCCGTGGCCTTAAAAAGGCCGGTTATGCCACCAACCCAAAGTATCCGCAACTTCTTATCAAGATCATCGAAGAGAACCATCTCTTCGAATTCGACAAAGGCATCACCCCTGCCTATCTGAGCCAGCAGGAGGGAAAAGTGCCGGTAGCAGATGATCCTGTTGTGACTACACCGGAGGTTTACCCTGTGGCCAGCTCTTACGAGCTTATCGAGATATGGGAAACCGGCCGCAAGGTATACAGCAACAACGGGGTGAAATTCATCTTTGCCAATGCCGGCGACAGCTTTTCCGACATAGCAGCTGACTTTGAGATCTATTCCTGGCAGCTGCCCAAATACAATGAGCTGGATAAGAAATCGCAACCCGGTGAAGGGCAGATCATCTATATCGAGAAAAAGAAGAAAAAGAATAAAGACGCCGGCAAGCACAGCGTAAAAGCAGGTGAAAGCATGTACTACATCTCCCAGCTATACGCCATACAGCTCAAACAACTGTATAAGATAAATAAGATGGATGAGGGAGTGGAGGCGTCTGCAGG
>JAOZTN010000081.1:0-7056 GCA_029942245.1 Bacteroidales bacterium
TTTCCGATATACATCCCCGGACGCATCCGGATGTGTTCTTTCCAGTCTAATGAGCGTACGCTCGCTTCAGTATAATTCTCTGCCATTTTACCCATTGTCACAAAAGTAAGCAATAGCTTTTTAGCCTTAAAGGAAAACCAGGAAACTTTTTAAACGCGCGTTGTTAACATCTTTCAGCGGATTTGAAAGAGAAACACTTCCCCAGACAACCAATTTACCTGATTCAACCGATTCAACTGATTCAACTGATTCAACTGATTTAACCGATTTAACCGCTTCAACGGATATACCAAAATTATTTAAAATCAATATAAATATATCGAATAACAATAAAAAAGTATTGTAAAAAGATAAAAAGGTGTATGTTTGCAGACGAGATTACTTTAAATGATTAGAAATGGAAGAAAAAAAAACACCACTGAGTTTTCATGTGATTTATTGGATCATGAATATTATCACCGCTCTTTTTGCTATTGTGAGCATCGGGCTAATCGTGTTTTATGTGATGCTATGGACTGATTTTTTTGGCAACGACCTTCAATTGCATGTTAATCTTCCCGGCCAGGTGAATATTGTAAGTCCGGGTACCATGGAATATGGCGGCAGTACGGTGAATATCGAATTGGTAGAAGCCGTGACCCGCATACATTTTATAAACACACCCCCATCTCTTGCCAGGAATTTCATCCTGATCTTACTAGGCGTATGTGCTTTCGGGTTTTTCCTGCTATGGACTTTCAGGCAGTTTATTGTCAATGTTCGCAAAGGTTTCATCTTTACAATCAGCAATATTATATTGCTTCAACGTATTTCGTACACCCTTGTCGGTTTCTGGATATTCATGATCGTATATATGCGTACGACCTACTATTTAATATCGGCACGTGTTGAAGTAGAGAACGTTGAGATAGTAAGCGAGTTTGATAATTATCCCTGGATACTGCTTATGGCGCTGTTTCTATGGGTGTTGTCGCATATTTTTATCCGGGGGCTAAAAATTAAGGAAGAACAAGACTTAACCATATAGTCATGGCAATAATCGTAAATTTAGACGTAATGCTGGCCAGAAGGAAGATGAGCCTTACCGAACTGACTGACAAGGTCGGGATTACCATGGCTAACCTGTCTATCCTGAAGAAGGGCCATGCAAAAGCAATACGCTTTTCTACCCTCGATAAGATTTGCGAAATACTGGAATGTCAGCCAGGCGATATTCTTGAATACTCTGGAAAAGGAGATTAATAATAAAATGCAATGAAATTGAAACTGATACCCGTAGGAATATTGATATTAATGCTTTTTTCAGCTTGTAGTATTAACATCAACAAGAATAATTCATCTACCATTGAACAATGGGTCCAGAATAATGGCCATGAAATAAAAACACTCGTTCCATCCGCTAATTCGGATGACCTTGGTTTACTGAATGATATTGTAGGAGATGCATCCGTGGTTTGCCTTGGCGAAAGCAGACATGATATCCATGAGCAATTCTTGATAAAACATCGTATGGTCCGCTACCTGGTCGAAGAACTTGGATTTACAGTTTTTATCATAGAGGGAAGTTTACCTTATAGTCGGAGAATCGACGCTTATATTTTGAACGGTGAAGGAAATATTGATGAGATCATGTCTGATATGCCAGGATGGTTTCTTTGGGATACAGCAGAAATCCTCGATATGATTCTGTGGATGAGGGATTATAATTCCAATCCGGAGAATACCGAAAAAATTCGCTTTTACGGTATTGATATTGTTGCCCCGAATGATGCTTTGAACCAGGTATTCAGTTTTATGCAAAAATATGATCAGACAGCATTTAAAGGGTTTCGGAATACTGAATATGCACAGGACTATATCAATGATGAAATGTGGCCTCAGACCCGGCAGGCATTTGAAGGGTTCTCGGATCATGAACAGCAATTACTTGATAAAAACTATCGTGATTTATATGAGCACTTTGTTCGTAATGAAGCAAATTATACGAGCCTATCATCAAGCGAAGAGTATGCCTGGGTATTACGGATGGCCTATTGTGCTCAGGAAGCAAATAAGATGTTCTCATCAAATTCAACACTTAAATTTGGGCTTACCAGAGATATGGCCATGGCACAAAATGCATTGTGGATTAAAGAACATTTAAAGGATGAGAAAATAATAGTATGGGCGCACAATGTTCATATTGCTACCGATGACTTTACCATGTCTCTTGAGGAAGGAAGTATCAAAGGGATGGGATATCACCTGAAAAAAGAATTAGGTGACGAAATGATCTCTATCGGCGCAGCCTTCAATGCTGGTGAATATCCAGAATGGAATAAATCATTTCCACCTTCCGACAGCAATTCTATCGATGGAATACTTGCAAAGTCCGGTATGGAATATGCCATGTTTGACTTGAAGAAAGATATTGAAAATGAATCTGTTAAGAATTGGATGAATAATAAGCAAGTATTAAGGGCTCAGGATTTTGAAATGTATTGTATCCCGATAAAATCCTTTGACGGCTTCTTTTTCGTTGAACATATCAGCAGGGCTATCCCAAATCAAAGATCTTCCGAAAGGTTCAGGGGCAATAATTAAGGATAGAATAGGAGCGTTTATCGTTTATTTTTTGATCAGCGAATAAAAGCTTAGCAGAAAAGGAAAGTTCGAGAGTATCAGCTGTCGCTGACGGTTTTTTCGCAATTCCTTTTCAATCCCCGACCTGATCATCATATCATAGCTTATGTTGAAAGCCTCACTAAAGTCATTTTCTTTGAAACAATTCATGCTATGATGGGCTGCCAGTAATCCACTCACAACAGCCTTGTCGATACCATGTCCCTGCAAAGGATCGGCCAGGTGTGCCGAATCACCGGCCAGTAGATACCCATCGCCACTATATGATAGCTTTTTTCCACCGATTGGAATGAAAGCACCGCTAGTATCGGTAAGCTGCCGGCTTTCGGAGAAAATATGACTCATCTTTTCTGATTGTATAAATTCCTCCAGCACCCCTTTCATGTTCAGGCTTGCCTTGCCATCCAGACCGATTTTCATTCCGAAACCTACATTAAATTCACCATCCGGCAGGGGAAAAGCCCAGAAATAACCGGGGAGATACTTTTTATCGACCCAGAAAAAATTGCTGGTGGTGTATAGATTGATACCTTCGAAATAAGCGCGCACCGCAAATACTTGCTTATGAGCTGTGGGTATTAGATTTTGAATGCACTTTTCTGCAATTGAATGAGCGCCATCTGATGCTATGATCATTTTTGCTTGCAATGATTGACCTGTCTTCTCTGATTTGATCACATGTGTCTTACCGGGAATGATCTTGTCGACTGGCCACCCTGTCAGGATATCTATGTTGGTATATTTTTTTACCAGACTGAATAAAAAGGCATCAAAAATTTCTCTTTTGATATTATACGCAGGCCAACTCCATTGATAATCGATGAACCTGCCTTTCGTCAGCATGATCCTGCTGCTGGTGATATGTTGTCGCTTTTCTAGCTTTTGAAATTCCTTTTCGAAGAAAGGGAAAGCATTTTCAAGCGCTTTGATTGCGGGACCGGGGATGGCATCCCCACAGGTTTTTCCGCGGGGAAACTCCGCTTTGTCGATCAGGGCTACCCGTAAACCACTTTGTCCCAGGCCCAGCGCTGCTGCGCAACCAGCCGGACCGGCACCGATAATGGCAATATCGTATAATTTATGATCGCTATTCGGCATCTTCCTGTTCGGGTGGTGGATATTGAGATACGGATACCCTTGTATGCGGTTCTACTTTGATGAGAAAGGAGGTGACATTTATACCGAAATGCTTTGTCGCCTTTCCGTAGCCTGTTTCTTCTTTCCCATTGATATACCAGACATCTTGCCAGCCTTCCAGGTACGGGGTCCAGTATATTGGAGTATCGGAATGGTTATGCATCATAGAGGTGTGCCGCCCGCGGTGCAAAAGGTCGATTTTTTTACCCATCACCGGCAGGTCGGCGATCTTTGTCTGCATATACGGGGCTTTCATACCTGAAAACGTACTGATGAGGTTATTCGGCGCCTCGGCAGTAACTCCCATCAGGCCGGTCACAAATGCGCCCACCACAGAAAATGGATTCTCAGGATATTCCCTCCGGTCAGTTGTACTGTTGGTGAGGTATTTAAGCATGAAAATACCATCTTCAGACCGTCCGTTTCTGAAAAAGATGTGAGGCAGGTGAGATGCGATTTCAATGATAAATCCCTCCTTGTTATTGCTATAGGTATCCAGTATGCTCTGTATCATTCTCGGATCATCGAGTGCCTTGTAATGGAGTAATGCATATGAAAAATCTGCACCATTGCCCACTGAATGACCAAAACTTCCGTCCTGGTACATGATAAGGTTGAATTTTCCTTTTTCTTCATCCCAGAATACATCTTTGATCAATGCCTCTACCTTATTGGCTTCATCCAGCCACATACTGAACCTGGGGTCATCGCTCATGTAATGATGATACCAGCTGTTTGCGGCATATTGAACCGCCAGCAGATCAACACCCAGCTGCATCTTGCCACCGGCACCTTCATGATATCCCGGGATGCCACGCTTGTCGTAATATTTATGATTATCGGGTGTGGCACCCTCCGGCAGGTTCATGATCCTGTCTCGTCCCATGATCTTGTCCGCCGAGAGCTCCCACCTTTCTACATAATTAATAAGAGTGTTTTGATAAAAATTCAGGAAAATGGGGTCGGTGATATATGTATTATCGCCGGTCCAGAGGTACATCCTGAAACAGGCATCTATCACGTCGAAGTTGGCCGGAAGATTATACCAGAAGTCCTTATCGCTCTCGTAATCTACGGGAGCCGGAACATTGTCCTTATTGATCTCCCAGTAACTGCACCAGTCCCTGGATTCGGAAATATTCTCCGCAAAGCGGAACAGCATGTTCTTATTTTCATCATCGAGTCCTAGTGCAGCTGCTCCTGTGCTCTGATGAGATACATCTCGCATACAGAAGGCATCCCTGCCGGGAAGAGCGGCCTCATACCAGGGGCCTACAACATCACCGGTTCTTACATAAGAAAGGGCGGTCTCCCTGGCCCACTTCCAGGCTTCGTTCAGCTCAGGATCGGAAGAGTTAAACTGCACCGAAGCAGTGTGTTTTATGTCTTTTATTTCCTTGCCCGGTGGAGATGAACAGGCAGTAATGAGAAGGGCTAAAATTAGAATGATGGTTCTGGGAAAGCGGGTCATTTAACTTGTTTTATGTGAATTGAGTGCTTAAAGGTATGAATTATTACGAAGCGTGGTAAAGTGTTTATTAGAAGCTACATAGGTGTCATTTAGAGTTCAAAAATGTCTAATTTATAATTTTTATGATACCTATAAGTTTAATAATATTAATTTTGCATTCTCAAAACCATCCTATGCAAAATGAAACTAAGTTAACCTTTCCCGCACTCTTTGATGAGTCGGTAAAGAAATACGGAGATGAGAATTTTCTATCTTTCGTAGATGAAACTCCCCTGAAGTATAATGATGTAAGCAATGAGATAGATAAATTAAAAGCATTGCTCACCCTGCATGGTGTACAAAAAGGAGACAGGCTTGCTCTCTTAAGTGTGAACATGCCCAATTGGGGGATCTCGTACCTGGCTACCACCTTCCTCGGGGCAGTGATCGTTCCTATTCTGCCTGATTTTCATGAAAATGAAATCGAAAACGTTTTAAAGCACTCCGGTGCCAGTGGGATCTTTGTATCTGATAAACTCCGGGATAAAATAGAGCATCTTGATTGCAAGGATATCAGCCTTTGTATAAGAATTGAGGACTTTTCGATAATCAAATCCGGTACTGAACGTCCTGAGGCCTCTGTTCCTGAGAATTCAGAAGTTGCAGAGGATAGTCTTGCAACCATTATCTATACCTCAGGCACTACCGGAAAATCCAAGGGCGTGATGCTGAGCCATAAGAATATTTGTTCCAATGCAATGTCGTGTAGGCGACTTCAGAATATTACAGTTGGCGACAGGATGCTATCCATATTGCCACTATCGCATGTATTGGAAAATACGCTTGGTCTCATACTTCCCATGATCGGCGGTGGATGTACTTATTACCTGCCGAAGGCTCCGACCCCGGCCGTGCTATTGCCGGCTATGCAGAAAGTGAGGCCAACAATAATGCTGTCCGTTCCACTCATCATCGAAAAGATATTCAAATTGCGTGTTCGTCCTAAATTAACCAAATCACCGGTCTTACGGACAATGTACAATATCCGTCCTGTCAGGAAAGTTTTGCACCGGGTTGCAGGGAAGAAGTTATACAAGAGCTTTGGCGGTGAATTGAAATTTTTCGGCATTGGCGGCGCTAAGCTGGATGCCACCGTTGAGCAGTTTCTTATCGATGCGAAATTTCCTTATGCGATTGGCTACGGCCTTACGGAAACCGCGCCACTGCTGGCCGGTGCCAATCCCGGTTACGGACGCCTGCAGTCGACAGGGCCTGCCATTGACGGTGTCGAAATTAAGATCAACGAGCCCGACAGTATTACCGGTGAGGGTGAGATCTGGGCCAGGGGCGACAATGTGATGCTTGGTTATTATAATGAGCCTGAAATAACTGCGAAAGTGCTGACTGAGGATGGATGGTTCAAGACCGGCGACCTGGGATCATTTGATGAGAATAATTACCTCTATATTAAGGGCCGCCTGAAGAATATGATTGTTGGCTCCAGCGGGGAGAATGTATACCCGGAAGAGATCGAGTCGGTGATCAACAATTTTCGTCATGTGGTAGAATCAGTAGTGGTTGAGCAAAAAGGCCGTTTGGTTGCTCTGGTGCATTTCAACAGGGAGGAAGTCGAAGCCCGCTATAAAAATCTGAAAGAAGAGATCTCAGAACAGATCGACACTAAGATCGAGGAACTTCGCAATGAGTTGCATGAGTATGTCAATGCACGTGTGAATAAATTCTCACAACTGAAAGCAGTGGTTGTTCATGTAGAGCCCTTTGAAAAAACTGCTACACATAAGATCAAGCGCTTTGTTTACGCTTAATTAAATTATTCCTCGCGGCTT
>JAOZTN010000081.1:7156-13852 GCA_029942245.1 Bacteroidales bacterium
TGCCGCGAGGTTTCCCAATAAGCTCCCCTGAATTTCAGGGGAGATGTACCGCTTTGGCGGGACAGAGGGGGCTTAAAAATTCTATTATTTCTTGATTCTCTTTCGAATCGCCAGTGCCAGGAAGCCCGGTGGTGCCATAATAATGGTGGGTAGGGTAGACTCAAACGGGCGTGGTGTTCCCTTCAGACTGTGTACCAGGTAAACAAGAATGATCGTAGTTATTGATACAGCCAGCGTTGCTGTTGCAACAGCAAGATAGCGGTTCTCTATTTTTATCGCAATGGTATCAAGAATCTTAATTAGAATTCCACCGAAAAGGAAAGTATAGGCTGCTTGTTTCATGGCAGCAGTGGTGGCCGGCCACCACCCGTAGCTCATATTGATAAACCATACGATGGCGCCCATTACAATTGCACCCGCCAGTCCCATCTTCAGGTTAATGAAGCGGTTGAGAAATTCAATGACCGGGTGTGGCGTGTGGGGCATGAGGTTTAAAACTTCTTTTTCTTTTTCTTGTTGAAACCACCATTCCTCCGTGGAGGTCTTTGGGCCTTTGGATCCCATTCGGGGCCCTTCCCAAGCTCTGCCGGCAAGGGGATTTTCATAATTTCTTTCCCGATAAGGCCTTCGATCTTCTTCAGCTTATACATATCGTCGCGGTTCACCAGCGTGAGCGCGATACCGGTGGTCTCTGCCCTTGCAGTACGTCCTACGCGGTGTACATAGTCTTCAGCATCCTGAGGAGCGTCATAATTGATAATCAGGTTGATGTCCTTGATATCGATGCCACGGCTCATAACATCTGTTGCTACCAGCACCCTGATCTGTCTTGCTCTGAATTTCCCCAGAACCTCTTCACGATCAGTTTGTTTCAGATCGGAGGAGATGGGTGCAACCTTGTAGTCGCCACCCCTGAGGGCACGGGCTACTTCGGCCACTTTTATCTTGGTTGAACAAAAAATAAGAATACTCTTGCATTCGGGCTTGTTGGCTATAAGACCTTTGATAAGTGGTGTTTTCTGATCATCGTTAGCCAGGTAAACAGCCTGCAGCACCCCTTCCGGGGGCTTAGCGATCTCGATGCTGACTTCAGCCGGATTCTCGAGGATCTTCGATGCCAGTTTTCTGATCTCTGGATCCATGGTGGCACTGAACATCAGGGTCTGCCTCTTCTTTGGAAGATAGTTGATGATCTTCATGATATCGTCGTGGAAACCGATGTCGAGCATGCGGTCAGCCTCGTCGAGCACCAGGTATTCCAGGTCTTCAAATTTCACATAACCCATAGCCAGGTGTGCAATGAGTTTGCCGGGTGTGGCCACGATCACATCTGCACCTGAGCTTAATGACTTTCTTTCCTGCTCCCATTCCTTGCCATCGCCACCGCCATAGATGGGGATAGAAGATATATCGGAGAAATATCCGAAGCCATTAAATTGCTGGTCGATCTGGAGGGCCAGCTCACGAGTGGGAACAATAATCAGTGCCCTGGTCTTGTGATCACCTGCCTTTGAGATCGTATTCAGTATAGGGAGGATGAATGCTGCAGTTTTTCCTGTTCCCGTTTGGGCGCAGCCAATCAGGTCGCTCCCTTCAATGATAAGAGGGATAGCCTTGTCTTGTATGGGTGTGGCCTTCTCGAATCCCATATATGATATGGCTTCAATCAGTTGCTCGTTTAACCCGAATTCAGTAAAATTCATGTTTAGTTTTTACTTGTCGTCTTTTGCTTCCTTGAGTTTCTTCAGCACCTCTTCCTGCACTGCTTTCGGTGTAGGATCGTACTGATGGAACTCCATGGAGTAGTTCGCTCTGCCACTGGAAAGGTTGCGTAACTGTGTGGCATATCCAAACATTTGAGACAAAGGTACAAAACCATTTACTTTCTGGGAACCTTTACGATGACGGCGCATGGATTCTATCTTGCCACGCTTCCTGTTCAGGTTGCCCACGATCTCACCAATATAATCATCAGGCGTATTTACCTCCAGTTTCATCATTGGCTCGAGAAGTATGGGGATGGCTTTTATAAATCCTTGCTTGAAGCAAAGAGCTGCACAGGTCTGGAAGGCCATATCAGAAGAATCCACGGCGTGATGGCCACCATCGATAAGCACAACTTTTACATCAATAATAGGAAATCCTGATATGATCCCTTTTTCAAGTGTCTTGCGGATACCTTTATCCACGGAAGAAATAAACTCTTGTGGGATAGCTCCACCCTTGATCTGGTTCACAAATTCATAACCCTTTGCGGGGTTGGGCTCCAGGCGCATCACTATGTGTGCAAATTGACCTTTACCACCGGTTTGCTTGGAGTGTTTGTAATTGGATTCAACCTCGTTGGTAAAGGTTTCCCTGTAAGCAACAGCAGGCTCTCCGAAAACAACACCAACACCAAATTCCTCTTTAATGCGGTCCATGATAATTTCCAGGTGGAGTTCTCCCATGCCGGAAGCAATGGTTTCTTCAGTTTCATGGTCAAAACGTACATTGAATGAGGGATCCTCATTAGCCAGCTTGGCCAGTGCTTCGCCCAATTTTCCCTGGTCCTTGCGGGTTTCGGGGTTTATTTTAATTTCGATCACTGAAGGTGGGATGTGAATATTTTCCAACAGCAGCGGGTTGGCGATATCGCAAAGCGTATCACCTGTTTTTGTTGCTTTCATCCCAATCAGGGCAACGATGTCACCGGCACCTGCCGTTTTGATCTCCTCCCTGTCTTTGGCACGGATCCTGAAAATCCTTCCGATCCTTTCCTTCTTACCTTTGGTGGAATTGTAAATCTGCATACCGTTCTTTAACTCCCCGGAGAAGATCCGGACAAATGTCTGCTGTCCAACAAAAGGATCGTTGATCAGCTTAAATGCCAGTGCTGAGAAAGGCTCATTTTTAGAGGGGTTCCGGGTGTGCGATTTTTCTTCGTCATCAATGTCCGTTCCAACAACAACACCAACATCAATGGGTGAAGGCATATAGTCCACCACTGCGTCGAGCAAAAGTTGGATTCCTTTATTTTTATATGCTGCTCCACAGAATACAGGAGTGATCAGCAGTTTTAATGTTGCTTCCCTGGCCGCTGATTTAAGTAATTCCACCGGCACTTCCTGGTCGTCGAGGTATAATTCAGCGATCTCGTCATTGAAATCTGAAAGTTTCTCAATCAATTGGTTCCTGACAGTTTCTACCTGTGATGTATATTCTTCCGGGATATCAATCTCGCCCCGCTCAAATTCATGGAAGGTATAAGCCCTTCTCTCAATAATATCAATGGTTCCCAGAAAATTGTCTTCTGCACCCATGGGCAGCTGGAGAGGAACTGCATTGGCATCGAGGTATTTATCCATCTGGCTGACTACCTCATTAAAATCAGATCCTGTGCGGTCCATCTTATTGATAAAGCCAATACGCGGAACTCTGTAGCGATCTGCCTGGTTCCAAACGGTTTCGCTCTGTGGCTCAACACCGCCAACGGCGCAAAAAACGGCAACCATGCCATCAATTACACGGAGTGAACGCTCTACTTCAATGGTGAAGTCGACGTGCCCCGGAGTGTCGATAATATTAATGCTGTTTTCACCCCACTTTGTGGAAATGGCTGCAGAAGCAATGGTGATGCCCCTTTCTTGTTCCTGCTTCATGAAGTCCATGGTGGCCTGCCCATCGTGAACTTCGCCCATCTTACGCGAAACACCGGTAAAGAAGAGAATCCTCTCTGTTACGGTGGTCTTCCCTGCATCGATATGCGCAGCGATTCCTATATTTCTGAGTTTTGATAAGGTCATTTCTGTTGTAATTAATTGTTATCTAGTATTTTGTATTGCCTTAAACGGAAAATCTGTCTAAAATGGCTGCAAAGGTAGCGTTTCTATTTTAGATAGTTGATTAATAAATTGTTTAAAGGCACTAAAACATTCTCTTTGGTAAATATTTAACAGAAATATTGACCCTTTGTTCAAAAAAAATCCCCCCGGCCAGCCGGAGGGATAGTATATCATTTGGATTGATCAGGTTTATTCGTGACAAATAATAAGGCCGTAGTGGGCAACAGAATATCCTGGTTCGAACTCATAACATTCGATTTCGATCATATATTGTGCAGTGTAACTGGGCGTTACCGTTACAATAGCCATAGGGTCGATGTCTTCATCTTTGGTGATCTCTACCCAGGTGCCATCCACATCCTTGTAGACTTTCACATCCATATCTTTTACGCGGAAGTCACCAAAAGCAATGATGGCATATTCCCAGCCTTCGTGCAGGTAACGGTAAGTAGATTTGGTGGTTTCGCCAATGATGTCGAATTCCATCCTTACGATCTCGAGGTCTTCACCCTCTACAGTCTCGATAACAGGAACGGCTTCTTCCAAAATAGGGGCCATCGATGTTTCACTCTGTCCAATGGCAAAGCCTGAGGTAAGCACAAGAGCCGTAATAATTAATAAGAACTTTCTCATGAAAAAAGGTTTAAAGTTAATAATGGTTCAATAGTTTCGTTTCAAATTGCTTTAATATCGGCAGGAATCAGGTAAAATTAGCCTGCCACTCATAGTTAAGAAGGTAAATATATGAATATTTTTTCTGAGAGGTGTTAAGCTTGGAAAGAAGCATTTTTTAATCTCGGATATATTTATACATGTGTTAAGGATTGCTAAGAATGACTATAGTTTCTATTTCTTACATTTGTAAGTTGATCGCCTTATGAAAAGTCCACAAATAAATATTCAGAAAAGGGAAACGCTCATCTCGTTACTTGGCCTGTTCATCATACTGGGATCAACCATACTGCTGTATAAAAGTGTTCCGGACTTCGGGTGGATCACCGGTCTGGATCAGGAACTCCTGATCGAAAACAGGCTGGTCTATTTTTTTAATTCCTCCAATGTGACGGATATGTTCTTCTCGGCAACTGCCGGCAGGTATGAACCCCTTACATTTTTATCGTATTCCATTGATATAGGGATGGGAGGTGAAGATGCCATCAGGACCATCCATTTGATGAACCTGATCCTTCATCTTCTTAATATTATTATTCTTTTTCGCCTGGTTAAATTAATGAGCAATAAGGTGATGCCGGCATTGATCGCTAGCCTCATTTTTGCCCTGCATCCTTTAAATCTTGATGCTGTTGCCTGGTTGTCAGCTCGGAACACATTGCTTTGCGCATTCTTTTTTCTGTCTGCGCTGCTCAGTTATGTTTATTATCTCAAGCAAGCTAAGACAGCATATAGAAATATTAGTGTCATCTTCTTCCTATTAGCGCTCCTTTCCAATATCATGGCGGTGCTATATCCATTTGCCCTCATCGTATTGGATCAGATCGAAGGAAAGGAGCTTAAGAAATCAGCATCAGAAAAGGTTTTCCTTTTTTTACTCAGCATGGCATTCCTGATTATCGCATTATTATCAGCAGAAGGTCAGCAGGACATTGAGGTAGCTTACCCGTTGCTATCATTTGCTCCGGGCCTTTTTCTGCTCAAATATTTTGTACCGCTGGGAATTTCAGGGCTGCATCTGCAGCCTTTCCAGCATGGTATCTGGCAGGCCGCTTCACTAACATACATCCCTTTTATGGGCCTGGCAGCCCTGACGGGATGGGCTTTTTGTTATTACTACAAACTTTCACGGAAGAGCAGGTATTTCCATGTCTTAATTGCCATGGGCTTTGCTGTTTGGATGGTGTGGATTGCCTGGACCTCTGTTCAGCGCCTTCCCGACTGGAAGAGCAGTGCTTCATACTGGAACAGGGTAATCGAACTTTATCCGGAAGACTTTCAGGCTTACTTTTACCGGGGTGACCATTGGGCCATGAATGCTGATTTCGAAAAGGCTAAATTTGATTATACCCGAAGCATCATGCTGAATGATAATTCCTATAAGGCCATGAACAACCTTGGCTTGATTTACCTTCAGGAAAAAGCACTCCGGCTGGCCCTTGCGGAGTTCAGCAACTCGATCAGGGTGAATGAAGATTTTTATAAAGCTCATCTCAACCGTGGACTTACCTATATGCGAATAGGAAAGAATGAACTGGCCATGGAAAACATGGATCGTGCTATCGAACTCAACCCCGACGAGCCTCTTGCATATTATAATCGCGGGCTGATTTTTGAACGGGCTAATCTGCTGGATCAGGCTATCGAAGATTTTTCAAGAGCCATAAGGCTCGATCCATACAAATATGTTTTCTATAAAGACAGGGGCAAGGCTTTTGTCTGGAATCAAAGGTTTCAGGAAGCGGAACTTGATTTCAGCAGGGCGCTGGAACTCGATCCTTCTGATCCTGAGATGTGGTTCAGGAGGTCCCTGGCAAGGGTGTCGCAGAATAAATTTGAAGCAGGACTGGAAGACGCTATCATAGCACAATCGTTGGGATTTCCGGTAACGGAGGATTATATCAAGGGCCTGACAGTGCAGATATTGGAATTAGATTCGATAAGGATAGAATAAAAAAAACCCCGCGGAATCCGCAGGGTTAAATCTTTCAATGTGATAATCTATATTAAACTTACGCGAGTTTAACATTCACCGCATTTAGACCTTTTCTACCTTCAGTCAGTTCAAAAGTGACTTCATCGTTTTCTTTGACCTCATCAATGAGACCTGTTACGTGTACGAAATACTCGTTGTCTGATTCTGCATCTTTAATAAATCCAAATCCCTTGGCGTTATTAAAGAATTTTACTGTTCCTTTAT
>JAOZTN010000082.1:0-1305 GCA_029942245.1 Bacteroidales bacterium
AAATACTCTAAGTACTTTAAATACTCTAAGTACTCTAAATACTCTAAGTACTTTAAGTACTCCAAACAACTATAATGCCAGATAAAACTCTTCCGTCAGGCTTTTATATTCCCGGCTATATTCTTTAGCAGTCATCCTGATACAAAGCTCATCTTTCGCGGGTTCTTGTTCTTCAAAGGTCCACTCTGAAAGGTAGCGGTTGGGGCCTTTCCCCTGTATCGGGATGATGCTGAGTTCCCTGGCAAGAAATAATCCATGATCTGTGGCCAATTGGGCAAGCTTTTCCCGCTTATCGTAGGGTAGGACCAGGGCAAAACTTCCCTCTTGATGCAGGAGGCCTGCGGCTCCCCTTACAAGCTCTTCATAAGAAAGGCTGTCTGTATGTTTGGCCACTTTTTTCGATGATGTGTGTGGGCGCAATGAATCCGAAAAAAATGGAGGATTGCTCAGGATCAGCTCATATTTCCTTGTTTGCCCACCGCTGAAATCCTGTAGTGATGAAGCAATCACATCCAGGTTTTTTTTCCAGGGTGATTTTCTGAAGTTTTTTTCTGCCTGCACAACAGAGTCCTGGTGGATGTCGATGCCCGTGATCATGGCCCCGGGAAAACGCTGCGCCAGCATCAATGAGATCACTCCACTGCCCGTACCTATATCCAGGATATGCTCCGGACGTCCGTTTCCCGCCCAGGCACCGAGTAAGACAGCATCTGTGCCTACCTTCATGCTGGCATGCTCATCTTCAACAGAAAATTGCTTAAAACGAAAGCCCATATCAGTCGAGATAGATATCGATCAGTCCGCTGGGAGTATCCAGCAACAGGATTTTATTCTTACGGTCGACATCCAGTATCATCTCATCCGTTAATGGAACGAGGATCTCTTTATCGCCTTTCAGTATCCTGATCAGTTCCTGTTCGGGTCGCTCGAGTATCTCTTCAACCCTTCCTATCTCTCCATGCACCTTATCCCTGACCTGGTACCCGACGATCTCATGGAAGTAAAACTCAGTGCCCCCAAGCGGGTCGAGTTGATCTAGAGGGAGGTATACCTCCTTTTTCATGAATGTACGGGCCTGTTCCGGATCTGAAACATCTTCCAGCTTCACTACGGCCATTTTGTCGTTGATGCGGATCTCTTCTATGAACCAGGGTACCAGTGATGCATCCATGTTAATGAATATCATATCCAGCCCGGCATAGGCATCAGGATTATCGGTTTCCAACAGCAAGACTACTTCACCTTTATAGCCATGTGTCTTTATCACCTTGCCCAGGCGGAAATACTGATCTTTATCGCTGTTCA
>JAOZTN010000082.1:1405-10046 GCA_029942245.1 Bacteroidales bacterium
GCTTCTTCAGCAGGCGCTTCGGCTGTTGCTTCCTCAGCAGGTGCTTCGGTAGTTTCAGCTTCTGTGGCTTCTGCCTTGATCTCTTCCTTGGCAGCGGCTAGCTGTTCTTCTACTGCTGCTGCACGTTTAGCTGCAATATCTTTAGCGCGGTTTTCTTTCACGAGCTTCTCAGCATCCAAAGCCAGCTTCTTGGCTTCTTTCTTTGTGAGTTCAGTTTCCTTAAGCTTGTTCTCGATCTTCGCTTCTTTATCGGTAATCCAGGTCTGGTATTTAATTTCAGCCTGCTCTTCCGTGAACGCACCTTTCTTAACACCTTTAAGGAGGTGGTTCTTATACATTACACCCTTGTAAGACAAAATAGTCCTTACGGTGTCGGTAGGTTGGGCGCCAGTCTGTAACCAGTATAGTGCCCTGTCGAAATTTAGCTGGATGTCGGCGGGTTCGGTGATAGGATTGTAAGTGCCAATCTTTTCAATGAATTTTCCATCTCGTGGTGCACGACCATCCGCTATGACGATGTGGTAAAAAGGCCTGGCCTTCCTGCCTCGTCTCTGCAATCTAATTTTTGTTGGCATAATAAAAATTATAAATATTTAATGAACATTCCCGAATTTGGGGGTGCAAATATCCGGATATTATTTGAAAAAAAAAAGAATTGAGAGGATTATTTTATAGCCAGTTGATCCTGAGCATGAGCGGCTCCAGGTCTACCTTGCGTTCATCGGCCATCTTGATCACCTCTACCTTGGTCAGTTCGAAACTAGCTTTATGCCGGTCCATCTCCATCTTCCATACATCCTCCACCTTAATCCGAAGCTCCTTGTCGTGCCTGATATAATCCCACGCCAGCCATGAATTGTTAAATGAGGCCAGGACGCTGAAGCACTCTTCATCGACCCTTTGTACGTGTTTAAGGATATCCGACCGGCTTTCGTCCAACGGAATATCTTCAATATTCAGGTGTTCTGCAAATAGCCTGTTGAGGTCTGCTATGGTTTCCAGCTTGTTATCTCTCGAAAATTCCATGAATGAATATTTTTACAAAGATATCATCTTTATGCAATAGGTTTTTAGCTAATTTTGTATTGCAATTATTGACTGATCTTTGACTCCCCCGAATATGCCAGAATTTACGCATCTACATGTCCATACACAGTTTTCCATCCTCGATGGCGCGAGCAAGATCGATGCCTTGATGGAAAAAGCTGAAAATACGGGCATGAAGGCAATGGCCATTACCGATCACGGGAACATGTTTGGGGTGCTCATGTTTAAACTTGCAGCAAAAAAGAGGGGAATAAAACCCATCATCGGCTGCGAAGTATATGTGGCCAGGGAAGGAAGAAAAAAACGGGAGAGCAAGGTTGACCGTAGCGGGCAACACCTCATCCTGCTGGCAAAGAACAAAGTGGGCTATCACAACCTGGCGAAGCTCAGCTCCAAAGGATATATCGAAGGCTTTTATTATAAACCGCGCATCGACAAAGAACTGCTGCGTGAACATAGCGAAGGCCTGATAGCATCCTCTGCCTGCCTTGGTGGAGAGATACCGCAGGCCGTGATGAATCATGGACCTGAAAAAGCGGAAGAAGTACTGCTCGAATACCTCGATATTTTTGGCGAAGATTTTTACCTTGAGCTGCAGGATCATGGCCTCAAGGAACAAAAAATGGTGAACGAGGTCCTGGTCGACCTGGGCAGGAAACATAATGTAAAGGTGATCGCGACCAACGACGTGCATTTTATCAAGGAGAGCGACTATGATGCCCACAGGATACTCATCTGCCTGAATACGGGTAAAGACCTGGATGATACATCGGGCATGCATTATACCGGACAGGAATTTCTCAAGACTCCTCAGGAGATGGCGGAGCTTTTTTCTCAATATCCTGATGCAATAGCCAATACCCAGGAGATCGTAGATAAGGTGGAGAATTATGAGATCACTACCAGTGAGATCGTCCTGCCTCATTTTCCGCTGCCGGAAGGCTTCCAGTCGGAAGATGAATACCTGCGCCACCTCACCTTTGAAGGCGCCAAGCGGCTGTACCCTGAAGTAACGGCGGAGATCAGCGACCGCCTTAATTTCGAGTTGAAAGTTATCAAAGAAATGGGTTTCCCGGGATATTTTCTGATCACACAGGATTTTATCGCCGAAGCGCGAAGGATGAATGTGCTCGTAGGCCCGGGCAGGGGATCAGCAGCCGGTTCGGCGGTGGCCTTCTGTACAGGTATCACCAACATTGATCCTATAAAATACAACCTGCTCTTTGAGCGTTTCCTGAACCCTGAAAGGGTATCAATGCCCGATATCGACATCGACTTCGATGATGAGGGAAGAGATAGCGTACTCGATTATGTGATCAAAAAATATGGTCGTGAAAAAGTGGCTCAGATCGTTACTTTCGGGACCATGGCAGCCAAGAGTGCTATCCGCGACGTGGCTCGTGTGCTCAAGCTTCCACTGCCCGATGCCGACAGGCTGGCTAAGCTGGTACCGGAAAGGCCGGGGATCACCCTGCGGGCTGCCTATAAGGAAGTGCCTGAGCTGGCAGAGATCAAGAAAAAAGGCAGTGAGCTTGAAAAGAAGACACTCGTCTTTGCGGAAACACTGGAAGGATCGGCACGGCATACCGGAACACATGCCTGCGGCGTGATCATCGGGCCGGATAACCTCATCGAACACCTGCCCCTCAGCACCGCTAAAGATTCTGACCTCATGGTGACACAGTATGAGGGCAAGATGGTGGAAAGTGTTGGCATGCTGAAGATGGACTTCCTCGGATTAAAAACCCTTTCAATCATTAAGGATGCTATTGCCAATGTAAAGGTTAGCGAAGGCATCGATATCGACATCGATGAGATCCCTTTTGATGATGAACAGACCTATCAACTCTACCAACGTGCTGAAACCATAGGTACCTTCCAGTTTGAGTCGGAAGGCATGCGCGGGCACCTGAAAGAGCTGAAACCTACCGATATAGAAGACCTGATCGCCATGAACGCCCTCTACCGCCCGGGCCCTATGCAGTTTATCGAGGTGTATATCAAACGTAAACATGGTAAGGAAAAGGTCATCTATCCGCACCCCATGCTGGAAGAGATCCTGAAGCCTACCTTCGGCATCATGGTATACCAGGAACAGATCATGCAAACGGCACAGATCATGGCGGGCTTCTCACTCGGAAAAGCGGATATCCTCCGCAGGGCGATGGGAAAGAAAAAGATAGAGGCGATGCAGGCGCAGAAAGTGGAGTTTGTCAAAGGGGCCCTCGAGAAAAAGATCGAAAAGGAAAAGGCCGAGGAGATCTTTGGCATCATGGAGCGCTTTGCCGAATATGGCTTCAACAGATCCCATTCAGCTGCCTATTCAGTGATCGCCTATCAAACCGCTTATCTCAAAGCACATTATCCGGCAGAATACATGGCTGCTGTGCTTACGCATAACCTCAACGACATTAAGAAGATCACCCTGTTCATTGAGGAGAGTAAGCGACAGAACATCGATGTGCTGGGACCTGATGTCAATGAAAGTGCTTTTAACTTTACTGTCACCAAAGACGGGACCATACGCTTTGGTATGGGCGCCATCAAAGGTGTTGGTGAATCTGCCGTTATGGCCATCCTCGCCGAGAAAAATGAAAACGGACCCTTCCTGAATATATTCGATATGGCCAAGCGGGTCGACCTGCGGGCCGTAAACAAATCCTGCTTTGAGGCACTCGCCAAGGCAGGGGCATTCGATGGCTTCGAGGGTACCCACAGGGCGCAGTTCTTCCATCGCCAGAATACCGACGACACCATCTTCCTCGAAAAGGTGATCAGGCATGGAGGCAACTACCAGGAAAAGAAAAATTCGGCACAGCAGTCCCTCTTTGGAGAAGACAGTGAGGCGGAAGCACCCGACCCTGAAATGCCCGATTGCAACCCCTATACCAAGATAGAGCAACTCAGGAAAGAGAAGGAGGTGACCGGTTTTTATATTTCAGGGCATCCCCTGGACGACTTTAAGCTGGAGATCGATAATTTTTGCGATACAAACCTCGCTGACCTCTTCGCTGACCCAAAAAAATATTTCAATCGTGTGGTCACTCTGGCAGGAATGATAACCGGGGCACAGGAAAGGATGACGCAGACCGGAAAGCCATATGGATCCTTTATGTTGGAGGATTTCAATGACAGCAAAAAATTCTTTCTCTTTTCAGAAGATTACCTCAAGCTGAAACACTTCCTCGTGGAGGGTTTCAATGTTATGGCGCAGGTCAGGGTACAGCTCAGAAGGGGAGGGAAGGACCAGCTCGAGGTGAAGGTGGTAAACCTCAGCCTGCTGGCCGAAGCGCTGGAGAAACATACCAAGAGCATCACCCTGACATTAAGGGCCGAGGAGGTGAGCGCGGAGCTGATAGGATTACTGAAAAAGATCATCAAAGCTAAAAAAGGAAACTGCCTGGTGAAGATCCGTGTGGAAGACCATGAGAGCAAGACCAGCCTGATGATGCAGCCCCGGAATAATACCGTAAACCCGGTGCATTTTATCCGGGAAATGCAACAAATTCCAGATATCCGCTATAAATTGAATTAATGTAGGATCGAATGTAATTTCGTTTCCCTTGCAATGAAATAAAACCTTATTTTTGCAGTTTCAATATTGTTCAATCTTAATAAATTAGAAAAATGGCTTTAGAATTTACCGATGCTAATTTTGAGGAGCTCGTACTCCAGTCAGATAAACCTGTTATTGTTGATTTTTGGGCAGAATGGTGTGGACCATGCCGCATGGTAGGTCCGATCGTGAACCAATTGGGTGAAGAATACAACGGCAAGGCTGTTGTAGGTAAACTGAATGTAGACAGCAATCCTGGCGTAACCACGAAATTCGGGATCAGGAATATCCCCACAATCTTATTCTTCAAAGGTGGAGAGCAGGTCGACAAACAAGTTGGTGCCGTGCCAAAGCAGGTGCTGGAAGGTAAGCTCGAAAAGCTGCTTTAATAAAAAACTCCATATCACAATCCTGTGAAGAGACGTGCAGTATTGTGCGTCTTTTTGCATACCCTGAAATAAGCATGCATGCCATATTCGATAGATCATAACAGGCTTCAGCAGTTTGGCTCACTTGAGTTTATCGCCCGCCAGGTGGTAGAAGGATTTATTACCGGCCTGCACAAAAGCCCGTTTCATGGTTTTTCGGTTGAATTTGCCGAACACAGGCAATACAATAGCGGAGAGTCGACCAAGCATATCGACTGGAAACTTTTTGGTCGTACGGAAAAGCTCTACGTAAAGCGCTATGAGGAGGAGACCAACCTTCGCTGCCATATCATCATCGACAATTCCAGTTCCATGTACTTCCCGGTGATGCCGGATGTTAGTATCGATAAGCCAAACAAGATCACATTTTCTATCTATGCTGCTGCTGCGCTGATCAACTTACTGCAAAAGCAACGCGATGCCGTTGGCCTCAGCCTGTTTTCCGATAAGATAGAGCTGAGCACCACGGCAAGGTCTACTTCCGTCCATATGAAGTACCTGTACTCCGAAATGGAAAAAATGCTGGAGCCAATAGCTAATAATGAGCGTAAACCGACACGTGCCTCGGATGCCCTGCATCAGATAGCCGATATGATACACAAGCGCTCCCTGGTGGTGATATTCAGTGATATGCTGGAGCGCGATGGCGACCTGGATGAGATGTTTTCTGCCCTGCAGCACCTCAGGTATAATAAACATGAAGTGATCCTTTTTCATGTGGTAGACCGCGCAAAAGAGATTGAATTCGACTTTGAGAACCGTCCCCATAAGTTTATTGATATGGAAAGTGGGGAAGAGCTGAAACTGAACCCCGGCGAGCTGCGGAAGCAATATGTTGAGGGCGTGGGTGAATTCGTGAAAGAGCTCAAGCTGAGGTGTGGAAAATATATGATCGACTTTGTTCCTGCCGACATCAATGCAGGCTTCGCCCAGGTGCTGCACCCATACCTGATAAAACGGGAAAAACTTTATTGATCACTTATGAAAAAGCTATTTTTTATTTCCGTATTCATACTGTTTAACGGCATCATGGCACAGGCCCAGCGTCCCAAGTCCTTAAGCATACAGCAGGGGTACGAATGGGAAACTTTCAAAGAATTTATCCGCTACAGCGAGAAATTCATCCCCGACACCAATATCGATGTTACCTTCTATTACCTCGATCTGTCTATCGCCATCGACTCAGCATACATCCATGGGGTGGTCACCTGTAATTTCGAACCCGTGGCAAGCCAGCTCGACGAGATCCGTCTGAGCCTGAACAGCTCCCTGAAGGTGAACAGCGTTTCCGGTGATGTACTTTTTTTCAACCAGATCGGCGATTCCATTATGATCACACTGGATGCGATGTACAATCCCGGCGACCAGCTGCAGGTGGTGATCGACTATGAGGGTGTGCCTGTCATGGCGGGAGGTTATAAAGGATTACGCTATGAGACCCATCATGGAGATGAACCGGTGATCGCCACTTTGTCGACGCCTTACCTGGCCCACTACTGGTATCCTTGCAAGGATGGCCCCTCGGATAAACCGGATTCGGTATATGTCGATATCACCATTCCTTTTAAGGAAATGAATGGACGGGAGGTCATCGCCATATCCAATGGTATGCTCGAAAACGTTATTGATAATGGCACGGAGAAGACCTATCAATGGCGTCACCGCTATCCCATCGTAACCTATTATGTGATGGCCGCTATCTCCAATTATGCCAAATTTACACAGGATTATACTGGCATATATGGTGAGCAATATCCCATCGATTATTATGTGTTTGCCCAGGATCTGGCTACTGCCCAGGAAGGGGTGCAAGATCTTCCCCTGGCATTGAATGTGTTTTCAGAAAAATTTGGTGAATACCCATTCTCAGCAGAGAAATATGGTATGACACAGCTGGGCTACTATGGTGCCATCGAAAACCAGACCAACACAATACAAAATACCCTGCAGCCTTCATGGTTTTTGATCTCTGTGCATGAGCTGGGCCATATGTGGTTTGGCGATATGATCACCTGCAAGGACTGGCATCATGGCTGGTTGAATGAGGGTTTTGCCAGCTATTCAGAGGCTGTTTACGTTGAGGCCGTGGATGGTGCTGCGGCATATAAAAATTATGTGCAGAGCTTCGAATATTACAGCGGAGGGACATTGTACCTGGAGAATGCCAGTGATACCTTTAATGTTTTTCAGACCATTATCTACGACAAGGGGGCCTATGTCTTGCATATGCTTCGGGGCGCTCTTGACGATAGTGTTTTCTGGGATTGCATACATACTTATGCTACCGACCCGGACCTGATGTATGGGCAGGCCACCACGGAAGACCTGCAACAGGTTTGTGAAGATGTCTCCGGGGAAGATCTTGGATATTTCTTTGAGCAATGGGTATATGATGCGTATTATCCGGAATATGATTATAATTTTGAAAACCGTGGCGACAGCGTGGCTTTCCTTATCTGGCAGGTGCAGGAGAACTCGGGGCACCGACCTTTGTTTACCATGCCTATGGATGTGAGGCTCTTCTTTGCCGGCGGAGCGGATACTACAGTTAGAATATGGAACGATGAGATCTACCAGGTATATACTGTTAAGGTTCCCGGCGAGGTCATTATGATCCAGCCTGATCCGGACGATTGGATCCTTTGCAACAAAGACTACAAGCCTGATATTCCCGTGGGCCTTCATGAAAATGCTCCTGTTCATGATGAATTGCTAAGGATATATCCAAATCCCATCAGCGAAAATGCAACCATAGAAATTGCAGGCTCCGTAAAAAATGCAAGCCTATCCTTCTACAATATCAACGGCAGGCTGGTAGAAAACCTGGATGATATTTCAGGTGGGTTAATTTCTTTTGAACGTAATTCAATCCCGGCAGGTATATATTTTTATGTCCTTGCGGATGAGTCCGGGAAACTCCTTTCAACCGATAAAATTATTCTAAAATAATTCCAAGGTGATAATAGGACCTAGCTTCAAAGATTCAAGACAAGTAGCCACCAAGGCACTAAGGCACCAAGGTGCACCAAGATCATTTATACAACAAACCTCCTGATGCCAACTTTCATCAAAGGGACATTAAAATTGATCAGGTATCCTAGACGAAGCCCGGTAATCTTCAAGTGACTTAACACTTGTGCTTCCCACACAGGGTGAACGGTTTCAATGGCTTTGAGCTCACAAATTATACAATCATTAACCAAAACATCTAGTCTTAGCCCTTCATCAAAGGTTATTCCTTCATAGTTTATTGGAATATACAGTTGTCGCTGTACATCCAATCCTCTTTTTACGAGTTCATGGCAAAAACAAATCTCATAGACTTTTTCTAATAGTCCGGGGCCAAGATTTTTATGGACCGTATATGCGGCATCGACAATTTTTCTACCAGCCAGGTTTAGTTCCTCAGGAACAGGTTTATATGGCATATCTTTAGTTTTTATTCTTGGTGAACCTTTGTGTCTTGGTGTCTTTGTGGTTGGTTCTTCTTATAGTTTAATTCTTACTTGAAATTTTATTTCCGGCAGCTTATTGTTTTTGATCTCATCAGGCCCGGAGGAGATGATGTCCCTGTCGGAGAAGCAGGTCATGGAAAAGCGAAGCCAGGTGT
>JAOZTN010000082.1:10146-11510 GCA_029942245.1 Bacteroidales bacterium
GAGGAGATGATGTCCCTGTCGGAGAAGCAGGTCATGGAAAAGCGAAGCCAGGTGTCGAGCCAGCGTGCAGGGCTGTATTTCGCCAGCAGGTAGAAACGGAATCCCTTCCCATAATATGCCGGCATAGACGAAGCATATAAGAGATCATTTTCATAGGCATAAAGCCTGCTCATATAGTCATCCGTATGAAAGAGTGCATACCTGAAGGTCAGCTTCAGGGGCAGCGTGGCCGGATGATAATACATATCCAGCAGAAGCAGCGACCCGGCACTTTCATATCCCTCTTCCAGGCCTTTCGTAAGTGTGTATGCAGCCTGTAGCTTTGCCGAGAATGAGCCCGAGACCGCTGTCCTGACCACCAGCTGAAGCTCATGCTTGTTTACCCTTACCATCTGGTCGAACCAGCCCTGGAGGTAATCGCTGTTGTCAGTGCTTGAGCGGTATTTGTATTTTGCCGAGAGTTCATAGACCATCGATGGTGTGTAACTCAGCCTCACTTGCACCTCCTGACCACGCATCATATTCACATGCCCACGGGTGAGCCAGGGATAGGCATATTGATCACAGGATGCCTGCATGCTCAGTCGCTTGAACAATGGTAACTCCATGGATATTCTGATGCCCTTTTCGTTGGTATTGTGGTCACGTCTGCCGGATGCCCCGGCCAGCAGGTTCTGGAATTGTGGCTTGTATTCCCTCAGCAGGAGACCAAAGATGCTTCCGTTGTCGGTGGTATGTATCATTCCGGCCAGCAGTGCCCATCCGCCATTCCTGTTGGCTGCTAATTCTCCGAAGATGCTTGTCCTGCGAAGCAAAATGTCGAAGTTTATGCCGGCAGTGAGGCTTTCCTTTCCACTAAACTGAAAAATACCTGAAGGATCGTTTTGGCGTTCCAGCCTGAGTCCGTATTTGCTATGGCAGATGGTGCCGCCAAGCCTGAAGCGACCACCCGAATAAGAAATATGTCCACCCAGGTGTTGCAGCTGCAGCATGTCCTTATCTTCCAGCTCATTCATGGTCCTGTGGTAGCCTGAATTTGGCATGGAGGATACATATTCGGGCGAATCGTTGCTGTCGCTGAAAACTATATTGGCATCTGCTCTGTGCAAGGAGTACAGCATGCTGATATTAAGGCTATTTATTCCCAGGGTGACGGCACCGCCCCTGAAAAAAGCATTCTCATTTGCCGAGGTGTTGGGCCGCAGGCCGGGGGCATAGCGCTTCAGAGAGGAGGGGCTGCTACCCCCGCTGAACGACAGGCCGCTCCAAATTACCAGTCCCTGGCCGAAGCGGGCATGATAATCTCCAAGGATGATATTTTTCAACACCCCTTTTGTCTCGTAGCTGATGTGGAAAGAGTAAAA
>JAOZTN010000082.1:11610-13695 GCA_029942245.1 Bacteroidales bacterium
TCATAGATCGACAGGAATATGCCATATTTCTTACGGTAGTCGAGGAGGTTCTTGATCTGTACATCGCTGAGAAATACCAGCCTCCTGAGGTCTTTGCTGTCGGCATCGTTCAGGTTCAGCGGCTGCTCCAGCAGATATTCGAGCCCCTCGGTGAGTTCGCCAAGGTCGACACCGGCTTCCGACAGCAGCTCCAGGTGTTCTATCTGCCTGCCAATGATCACATCCCCGGCCATTTGCAGGCTGTCGGCCTGCTGCGCCTTTATACCAAACGACAGGCAGCTGAGCATGGCTATGCAAAAAATCCCGCTCCTCATGGCTTCGAATTATAACTGATGGAAAATTGTGGTGATACCCCCAGGTAAGTATGCAGTTCCGTGGCGATATCAATATTAATTCGTTTCATCTTAATGCCTGCCCCGAAGCTGATCCTGGCAGGCCCGCTGCTGATACCGGCACGCATGAAGAACCTTTCCCGGTAGCGGTATTCACATCCGACAGCAATTACGGCCGGCATGTTTGTCGATTTCATGATCTCTGCACATATGGAGATGGACTTTTCGGGCTGATAACCGAAGCCGGCACGCATGGATACAGGGATACGGTCATCGCTGCCTGTCCAGCCACTATGTATGGGATTGAAACAGTGGAAGCCCAGCGATAGCTTCCCGCTGAGTTGGAGCAGCATCCCTCCCTCGAAGGTAAAGGCATGATAGCTGCCAAAGCCTTCTCCTATGGCCATCCTGAGGTAATCGATCTGCAGCCCGGCAGCAAGGCGGCTCCCGAGCCTGAGTGCATATCCAGCACCGGCTTTCATCTCCGAGTAAAGTGTACTTCCAAAATGGTCGACGGAAGCTGTGAACCCACCCCTCCCGAGCTGAAACACTGTGGCCATGCTAACACGGTTCATCTCCTTTAGCAGGTAAGCGTTTTTGAGCGAGACCCCAAAGGAAAAGCCTGACTGGTAGGCCAGTGCTGCCTGGTTATTAAAGCTGCCCCACACATCCTTGCTTAGTAGGCTGCAATGGCCCATACCGGCTGCCCTGGCACCAAGGGGCGCATTGATTGACTGCGGCATGGCATGCAAGGAGCATAGCACCACCGCACAGAGGATGAACAAATATTTTCGACGCATGTTTATTTTATATATTCGCGTAGTAAGCCCTATACATTAATACCGAAAAATGAAAAATGTCATCCCTTTTCTTCAGGATTTAAAAGAAAATAATAACAGAGAGTGGTTTCATGATAACAAGAATCGTTACCTGCTGGCCAAAGATGAGTTTGAGGCCTTTATCGAAGACCTGCTGCCCGGGATGAGTGTGATCGACAAAGGACTCCTTGGGCTGGAACCTAAAAAATGTGTTTTCAGGATCTATCGCGATGTGCGTTTTTCCAAAGATAAAGTACCTTATAAAACCAATATGGGTGCAGCCATGACCAAAGGCGGGCGCAAGAGCCCTTACGCTACCTATTATGTGCATGTAGAGCCGGGCAGTGCCTTTGCCGGTGGCGGGATATGGAGTCCACAGGGGCCGGCACTGAAGGCCATGCGACAGGAGGTATACTATAATGCCGATGAGTTTAAAAAGATCATCGACACTGCCGGATTCAATAAATACTTCGGGGAGATGATGGGCGACAAACTGAAACGTCCGCCACGGGATTTTCCTGCTGATTTCCCGGATATCGAGCTGCTGAAATACAAAAACTATGTCGTTGGCCATAATATGGATGACAGCATTATTACCGACGACAGCTTTTCAAACTACCTTTTGGGCGTATTTAAGGCGCTCTATCCTTACAATGCCTTTATTAACCGGGCACTTGCCGATATCTGAGTTTACCGACCGTTAACTGATTCACATTAGCCGTAAACTGATTCATGCTTTACATGGACGCTGTGCTGGTATATATTCGTAGGTGAGTTAATTTGGTTAATTAATTTCTCAAAAAGGAAATCGTTCTTGAAAGTGGTTTTGATTTCATATTCCAGGTTTTTTTTCATAATCAAACTATGCTTTTTTCATATGACGCTTTCGGGAACGTTTCCTTATATTTTGGGTTAATAAGTTGTTCGTTTAAAAG
>JAOZTN010000083.1:0-7803 GCA_029942245.1 Bacteroidales bacterium
GAAACAGAAGATCCTCCTGCAGCGGTAAGCTGCTCACTGAGTACTGTTGTACCTGTAGAAGAAACGAGCGAATACGTGAATATGGGAATACGAGAATACGGGCTTTCAAAATAGAGTCTTAGCTCATCTCTAACAGGGTTCGAATATCGAATATCAAATGTCGAATATCGAATATCGTTCACGCCCATATCTTTACCTACCAGCAGGTCCATCATCACCGGCAGATGATCACTCATGCCTTGCAGGGCATCGATAATGTATGCAGGGAGGCTGGTGTTGGGTGGGTTTGAGATGGAGCCGTTGAAACGCTGACCATCCTGCCCCAGGGCCAAATAGCTCTCGTCAATATATTCTATTCTGTCGGTCTCGTCATGAATGGCTGTGTTCATCATGATAAAATCAAAGCGATCATCCATGCCACCGCTGGCACCGCAATTGCCTGACTGGGCAGTCCTGGTCGACTGTGTATGCACCTGGCGATATGAAGAATTGTTGTGCCACTCGCCAATGGTATTCACTGGATCGTAAAACCTGAATACCGGGTCGTTGTTATTGATCATCAATTGAAAACCTTCCTCTGAAGCCAAATAAAAGTTAAAATCGCCCATAAAAAGGTAATTCCCGGAGGATGCGTTTGCTTCGAGGTAGTTCAGTGAATTCTCCACCATAAGGGCACGCATGTCTTCATTCGTCTGACCCTGGCTCGACTTAAGGTGGGCTACAACACAATTCAGGAAAATGGTATCTCCCTCTTCCAGGCCTGCATTGAGCGAATACAAACGGTAAATATCTATGTCGCGGACATTGCTCTGCGCAACTGCCTGTGAGTGTAAGGCCAGCTTCTCGGTGTTATAATATAGCTGGTTCACAATACTTGCCTGCGCAATGTTTGGGGCCTGTGCTATGCCAAACAGTGCATATCCGGCCTGGTTCATCACCTCGTTCAGCATGCGCTGCTGAAAATTAGACTGATACGACATCTCATTCACTGTGATGATATCAGGTTTGGTATAAGTAAGAATGGTCCTCATATAGGCATCCTTCTGATCGGTGTTATTCGTGGTCTCGCTGCAAAAAGCCGAATTACCGTAATACAAAAGATTGTAATGCATCACACGGATGGTGTCCTGGGCGGATAGAAACTGGACAATTACAACTAAAAGAAGTGATGTTAGTAAACGCATGGAGCGAATTTATAACTTTTCCTTAATGTTTTGAGTTTTGAGTTTTAAGTTTTGAATTAAATAATTAAAAATCTCAAAATCAAAATTTCTCGCATTCTGAATGGGGACATTATTCCAATTTCGGTATTAATAGTTATAAAGAACTATCAAATGAAAAAGAGCAAAATAATGGAAATGTCACTACGATTCTCTTTTAGCTCAATTAAACTTTATAAGGAGTTAATACGGCAAAAAGAATTTATTATTTCCAAACAGTTTCTGAGATCTGCAACCAGCATTGGAGCGAATGTTTTTGAGGCATCTGCTGCCAGCAGTAGAAAGGATTTCATTAACAAAATGACCATTGCATCCAAAGAAGCCCGTGAATCATATTATTGGTTGATCCTTCTGAAAGAAGGTAAATTAGTAAATGTCAGTGTTGAGGTTCAGATTGATGATATCCGCAATATTATAAATGTTTTAACAGCCATTGTAAAGACAACAAAAGAAAGTCTCAATTCCTAAAAACAATTCAAAACTTAAAACCCAAAACTCAAAACTATAAAAAGTGAAGTAGTTTATTTGTGCACTTTACGTATGAAATCTTCCACTTCCGGCACGCCGCCCTGGTACACCAGGTAGCCATTATACGGCTCGCGGCGGGTGATCTCGTCGTTGATAGGTGTAAGCATCATGCGTTTAACCTCTTCAGGGTCGTCGGTCTGTCCGAGGATCCAGCTGAGCTTAACCCAGGCCACTTCGGGAAGCATATTGCCTGCCGGAATGATGCCCTTGGCCATCATATCCCTTCCGGTATCGTACACAAACATATGCACATATCCCCAGAGGGTCTGCAGGGTCATATACATGTGCACGCCTTTGGCATGCGCCCTTTCTATGGCGGGATAAAGTCCTTTGTTCACATGCCCCAGTCCTGTACCTACGATGATCACGCCTTTGTATCCGGCATCCACCAACGCATCCAGGGTATCGGGCTTCATGCCGGGATAATAATACAGCATCGTCACATCATCGCTGAAATAGGGCTTGATGGTAACATTGCGGTCTTTACGGCGATGGTTATATTCCTTATGTATCGGAAGGATCTCCTTGCGGCTGATCCGTGCTACCGGGGTAGCACCGATGGTACGGAAGGTAGAGCGGTAGCTGGAGTGCATCTTCCGCACCCGGGTGCCTTTGTGCAGCAATCCGTATTCGTCGGAAGTAGGTCCGAACATACAAACCAGGACTTCGGCTATATCGGAATGCCCGGCGGCTTTCATGGCATGCATGAGGTTGAGGGCAGCATCGGATGATGGCCTGTCGGAAGAACGCTGTGATCCTACCAGTATGATGGGTACAGGAGAATTTTGCACCATAAATGTGAGTGCCGCACCGGTATGGTGCAGTGTGTCGGTACCGTGTCCGATCACGATGCCGTCGATTCCGTTTTCGATCTCTTTACCTATGGACACGGCCAGTTTTTTGTATTGCTCCGGGCCCATGTTTTCGCTGAAGACGGCAAAAACCTTCTCGGTGTCGAGGTTACAGATGTCGGCCAGTTCGGGCACTGCACCATACAGCTCGCCCGGCGAGAAGGCCGGTATAACGGCCCCGGTGCGGTAGTCGAGACGCGAAGCGATGGTACCACCTGTACCAAACAGCTTCACATATGGCAATCCTTCGGTAACCGGAAACTGCTTTTCGGGGATCTTGTAGTTGGCCTTCTTATAGCCTGTCTCCTTCATGCCGGTGATGGTCTTAATGTCGATGCCCACATTATATCCTGTCGGAATTTTCAGCACGATATGCTGGTCATCGTCATTCTCAGCCCTGGGAAGTACTGTCCCGGTGAAAGTACCACGGGTAGTTTCCACAACGGTCTGTCCCCACACACGGGTTTTGTATTTCTTTAAGACGTCCAGCGCCTCTCCCTTATAACCTTGAAAAAAGTCGTCGCTCATGGTCTTGCGTTTCTTAGTTTTTAGCGTTCACCTGTTTGTATAATGCTTTCATGCTCATATTGCCACGTGCGATCTTACGCAACTCACCCATGATCCAGTCTGTCTCATCTTTCTTTTCCCTGGAGCGGCCTATCTCACCAAACTTTTCGTGCAGGAATGGGATCCTGGCCAGGATGTCGCTCTCCGGCACCCGCTTGAAGTTGATAGAGGTCAGGACAGACTCAAAGTCCATCTTCGGATGCTCATAAATTACCGGCAACATATGCACGGACAGCTCTGCATCCAGCTTCTCATCGAGCAGGTATTTGAACATAGAATAGATCAACTCATAGTTGAACTCCGCCGAAGGAGTATAATGTCCTTCCACGTACTTCAGTCGGTGTCCGAAAAATGTCCCTACCATCACCGGATCCAGTTTGAGGTCTTTGATGATCTTTTCGATCAACAGGAAATGATTTCGTACGAATAAATAAGTATGGGTGTCTTCGGGGATATTCCATTTCTGAAGCTGATGGTAGCGGTCGATCACATCCGAGGGCAATTGCTTACGCAAGGATTCAATCTGCGCTTCTTCCAGCGGCTTGGGTGGGGTATCGGTATCAGGATACATCCTGTCGGCTCCGGGCAGCACCCTTTCAAAAATGGTAGTACCATCCTCAAATGATTTGCGGGTCTCATTGGGAATGCTGTCAAAGGCCATAAGGCAACGCTCTTCTATGGTCTCAAGGGCCGTTTTTACATCGTCTTCAGGTCCCCAGAAGACCACTTGGGCATCCTCGTCCCCTGCCTTGAATTCTTTTTTGATCTTGTTCCAGTCGGCAGCTGAGATTGCCCCGTCGACAGCTTCGCTATGTGTCATGTTCGGCTTTTCGAGACATGCGATCACTTTAAGGCGATCGGTGATCTCGTCAGCAAATATCTTTCCGGGCTGGGTAAAATGTGATAAAATGCCTTTAAATCCCGGCAGGTTAACGGCCACGATATGGTAATGAAGTTGCTTAGCATCCTTGAGCGGCGTATAGCCAAATTTATAGGTATGAAAGTTCAGCTTCCTGTGCTTCATTTTCCATTTAGCACCATCTGCTTTCGCATTCAGCAGCTTCTTCACATTCAGGAGTGCCCACTGCCTGAACGCTTCGACATGGGTCAGCTCGGGAATCCACTTGCCATGTGCCACTCCTTTGATCTCAACGCGTGTACCACCCTTACAGCTCACATTCACATCCTGGCGTCCGGCACCAATGCCTGTCCTCACCTTGCCCGTGCTCCTGTTCAAGAAGCGGATATAATCGCATGCTTCCTTCACCTCATCGGGATTTACGCAGTCCGGGTAAGTCACCGTTTCGATCAGGGGCATCCCCAGTCGGTCGGTCTGGTAGGTCCTGACATGTCCAATATCTGAAATTTCCCGGCAGGAGTCTTCCTCCAGGCTGAGTTGTATAAGCCTGATCTTTTTATTCTTAAGGGGTAACTCCCCTTCTACCCCGATGATAGCGGTCCGCTGAAAACCTGTCGGGATGCTGCCATCGAGATACTGTTTCCTGGTTACATGCACCTCGCCAACGATATTTAGCTTTGAAAGCAGGGAGATCTCGATAGAGATATCAAGGGCTTCCTGGTTGATGGGAAAGGGAGGGGTATCGTCAACATCGTAGGTACAGGCCGTATTGTTGTTGATACGGTAGATGATCTCTTTTCGGGTTTTGAACTCCATCAAGGCTGTGCCATCGTATTCGCCCAGTTCTGAAAGGGTTGGACGCATATGGCGGATCAGCTCCGCATCATAATCCTCAAACTTATTATAGCGCCCTGCAGGGCAGCGGCAAAAGAGCTTCTCCTTTGTCTTCAGCTGCTGGTGAACCTCCAGTCCGGACATAAAACCAATACGGTCGTAATCGGCCTGGGTCGCTTCTTTTCTGGGAACATATCCGATCTGTTCTCTGGTCTGATTGTAATTCTCTTCAGGATCGAAATTCTTTCTCATCGAATTGATTCGTTGGTGAGTGTATAGCGTTCGCAAATGTAAAAATAATCCTTAGATGATGTTGGAATATTGCTGATGAATTATGCACCTCACCCCCTGGCCCCCTCTCCTCGAGGAGAGGGGGAAAAGGGGGAAGGGGGCCGGGGGGTGAGGTGTATAGATTTTTATAAGATCCCCGGAAAAATCGCCTTTCTGTTTTTGGGATAATCCTCAAAATGCGATTTATACCACTTATGGTGATCCAGTGCACGTGGTACGAGGTTGGCGAAGGTCCAGACAGCGAAGGCGACAGCCGGCATATTCCATACCATAATGGCATAGCCTGTCCACTCGATGATCTCCGAAAAGTGGTTCGGGCAGGATATATACCTGAACAGCCCTCCGTATGGAATCTTGTAGCCGTTGCTGGTAGTATTTCTCAGCCAGATAAGCATATTGTCAGACCTGATGTTATAGCCGATGCCCACACAAAAGATGATGAGGCCCGCAATAAATTGAGGACTGGTGAGCCATTCCGCGGTATAGCCATCTGAAAAATATCCCCAGTAGTAACCCAGAAAAAAGCCATTTACCGTATTAAAAAAGATGGCCATGATCACAATAGCCAGGGGCATTTTCTTTCCACTCGTCCTGAGCCTGAAAGGAAATATCAACACCCTGTTCATGTAATGGATAAGGAATGGCAGGAAAAGGATCCAGATCACTCTTCGGCTGCTGCCTTCACCGCTAAGGAATATGATGAAGGGTACTAAAAGGGCAGGAAGCTCCATGATGAGCCAGCCCATGCGGTTGCTGATCATCGGCCCCCAGCTAGTCTTGGAATGCCGTCCATAAGGCGCAGTAACAAACAACAGAAGGATCATTGTGAAGAGGCCAATAATGATCCATCCCCATATCAGCTGATTAAATAAAACTTCGTTCATTATATCAATGTTTCAATGCACACAGGCATCAGGCTTTCGTCTTTTTCTTATAATATTCGGCGGTTATTTCAATCGCTTCTTCTTCGCTATACTTTGGTTTGAACCCAAAATGTTCCTCTGCCCTCTTCGAATTAAAGGTAAAGTCGGTGCATGTGTAGTTCACTGCGAAGCGGCTCAGTCCGGGATTATAACGCTTGAAAGGCCTTACAATAAAAACGATACCCTCTGAAACAGCTCCCATAGCATATGCGATTCCCCTGGGGATCCAGAGGTTTTTCGGCCAGATCTTATAACCGGCCTTCTGTACGATCGGGTCAAAAAACTTAAAGAAGTTATGCCCTTCATTGTCGGTGATAAGGTAAGCCTGCCCATGAGGCTTCTTA
Source organism: Bacteroidales bacterium (assembly GCA_029942245.1). Classification (GTDB taxonomy): domain Bacteria; phylum Bacteroidota; class Bacteroidia; order Bacteroidales; family B18-G4; genus B18-G4. The sequence continues at coordinate 6,418 of JAOZTN010000083.1, forward strand.
TTCCCATCCATCATCTCTGCCAGTACCTTTACGTGGGCATAGGCCATGTTACCCACAAATACGTGCTGGGCTTTTGACTTTCCATTGCCCAGGCGGGCATAGAAACCGGTCTTAGCCATCCCGATCAGGGCATTCATATGATAGGGGTCGGCCGGGCCGTAAATGTCGGAGGGCCTCAGGACTGCAGTGTGTAAATCATCCCCATTGGCCTCCTTTACCCTCAATTCCCCCAGTACCTTGCTCTGGCAATACATGTTGTGAAACTTCTGAGGATAGGGCTGGCTGTCGTCGATATCCCGCAGGGGCTTCCCGGTATATACAGAATCCAATGAGCTGGTAAAGACCATGTAATGAATACCCAGTTCCTTGCAGGCCCGGAGGATATTTTCTGTTCCTTTCACGTTCACATCGAATACGTATCCCGGAGGATGGGTACCCCAGTCGATTACAGCGGCAGAATGAATGACTGCATCCATGCCTTCACAGGCTTTTCTTACTGATTCATAATCGCGGGTATCACCCTTGATAAAATCTATCGCTTGTTCTCCCTGGTATTCTTTGATATCGAACACCCTGATCTTTGGTGCTTTGATTGGGGAATCGGCTGCCAACAGTTCTTTTACAATATTACTTCCAAGGAATCCGGAACCTCCGGTGACGAGAATTTTAGGATGATTCATTAACTTATTAGATTTATATTTGCTTGTTAAGCAAAGGTAAAATATTTATGACCAAATCAATCAATATCATACGAGGCAATAAGAATGAATCTTATGAAGATTTTCATGAGCGGATCAAGCTACTCATTAGCAATATTATAAAGATTGGTATCGAAAAACTACATTACACCATAAGCCTGGAAAAGCCACCGGGCATATCTGTAATTCCCTTCAGCAAAAAGAAGATCGCCCTTATCTCTGTCACCAATAAAGATGATGAATATTTAAGTATTCTGCAGGGAGCTGAGGGCTATGCGGGTACTTTCAGGGTCACGGAAGCCCTTCCCATAGCCTACGAGAAAAATTGGCCCAAGGGTGAAGCGACGCCGGGCGTTTGCCTGCTTACCCTCTTCCGTCAGAAAAAAGGAATTGATGCTGATACATTCAAAGAAAGATGGTTTCATGGGCATACACCGCTGACATTGAAGATTCATCCCATTTATCATTATAACCGCAATGAAGTGACAGAAAGCATGGGAAACCCACCGGTTTTATACGACGGCATTGTTGAGGAACATTGCCGAACACGAAAGGAGTTGCTGAATCCATTTAAATTTTTTGCGAAAAGTGGTTTTGCAGTTGTGAATATGATCAAAACTTATTTCGATGTGAAATCATTTATCGATTATAAAAGCATAGAGACTTATCTGGTAGTGGAATATCATAT
>JAOZTN010000083.1:7903-9242 GCA_029942245.1 Bacteroidales bacterium
CGAGCGCATAGTGAGTGGCAAGGCCTGGGAAGAATTTTGCGAGCGGCTGAAACTGGCGGGCTCGGCACTCATGTATTCCGGTGCTCCACGCGATGCCTTTCAGCAGGCTGAGGGGATCCGCTACCTGAGCCGGCTGACACGAGCCGGATTGGAAGCCTTTGTAGAATATAATGATCCGGAATTCCCCATATTCCGAAGGATGGTTCATGAAACGGTGAAAATGGGTGCCGACAACCCCGACAACCATTATTACAATGCGCAGATCTCAGGGGAATTTGAGTACAGGATCACCGGCAAAAGAAATAGCGTTCACTACCTGGGGTTCTTCACACAAAACGGGAATTACGGAACCACAGGCGGGCTGGCACCATGCGGGGTCCTTGAACATAAAGACCTGGTTCTTGAGCAGGATGGCAGTTTTGAGATCATCCTCAGCAAGGAGAAAAGAGGAAAAAACTGGTTAAAGCTTGAAGATGAAACCGGCATGGCCATGGTCAGGCAGACCTTCTTCCTGCGGGATGAAGAGGTGCCTGCCGAAATTCATATCGCACGTATCGGTGGAAACACAAAACCGGATACTCTAACCCCTGCCCGGGTGGATGAAGGGCTGAATACCGCTGCCCTATTTGTTGCAGGGGCACCCATGCTTTTCTCAAAATGGGCCAAAGGCTTTCAAAAGCATACCAATAGGCTGCCTCTATTCGATCCTGAAACCTCCAATGCTGCCGGGGGCGATGCCAATATTATCTATTATCACAGCCACTGGAAGCTGGCTGCAGATGAGGCCCTGGTGATAGAGGTAATGCCACCCCGCTGTGACAGCTGGAACTTCCAGTTGAACAACTACTGGATGGAATCCCTGGACTATCGATATTTCAACATCTGCATCAGCAAGGGAAACGCTGTTTATAATGATGATGGAAGCGTGAAGGTCATCGTAGCCCACCATGACCCCGGCCAGCCTAACTGGATAGAAACTGCCGGCCACCGGGAAGGAACCATGTGCTGGCGCTGGTACCGCCTTGAGGAAGGGGCAGAACAAACAGAACCAAATTGCAAGATCATAAAGCTGAAGGAGATAGAGAATGGGTAAGGAACATACGGTAGTTTCCCCACAGGATTTTATAAAAATGCCATGGTGGTTCGGTATGCTCAACCGTAGCTGGAAGGCAAGCTATCCACTGGGAACAGGAACAAAGCTGGAAAAAGACAGCCTGATACGGGCAGCAAAAAAGTCGAGCGGCCTCGATGACCTGGGCAAGGATTTCTGGGATGAGCCCCTCGAGCGTATGCTGAAGTCTATCAATGAGGAGGCAAACCTCCACCCTATCGGGATGTT
>JAOZTN010000083.1:9342-10861 GCA_029942245.1 Bacteroidales bacterium
CGGCCTGCTAAGCGATGGGTTCTGAAGTCGCCCCATCACCTGGAGTTTCTTCACCTGGCCGATAAAACCTTTGGAAAAGTACAGTTTCTATGGACCCACCGCGACCCATGTGTTTCTATTCCCTCTTTCCTGAGCATGATGTCGCATAGCCGTGCCCTCTTTAGCAATGCGACCTCCCTGGAACAGGTCGCTGAACACTGGGTTCGCAAGAGCGCTTTCATCCTCAACAAGGGAGTTGAATACCGGAAAACACAGACCCCGGACAGATTCATCGATATCGACTATAATGCGCTTGTGAAAGACTCTGTTCCCATCCTTGAAAAGATCTATTCGCAGGAGGGAGAGATTCCTGAAGAACTGATGCAAATGTTCATGCAGGCCGAACAAGAAAACCCACCAGGAAAATACGGGACTCACAATTATTCACTTGATGACTTTGGTATAACAAAGACTGAGATAGATGAAAAGGTCCAACTTTATAAGCAATTCAAAACTCAAAACCCAAAACTCAACACTTAATGACAGAGTCAAAACAAAACCACTATAAATCCCCCGTTACCGCAACGATCACAGGTATACGCGACCTCTTTAAAAAGCACATCCCGGCAGGGGAACTTAAAGATGATGACCGCCTGGATGGTAAACGAGTTGTGATCACAGGCTCCAGTTCAGGGCTTGGTTTTGCAACAGCCGTTGGGATGGCCAAGCGTGGTGCCGAGGTGATCATGGCCGTACGCAGCGGCATTCCCTCCAGGGGGGAAGAAGTAAAAAAGCTCAGCGGATCGGAAAAGGTCTCCATGCTTTTCGTCGACCTGTCGGATGTAGATTCTATCCTGAAGTTTGCCGGTGAATTGAAGCGGAAATACGATACGATCGATATACTGGTATGCAATGCAGCTGTGGTACCTAAGAAAAGCAGGAAAACGCCACAGGGCTTTGAACAGATGTTCATGGTGAACTACTTCGCCAAGTTCATCCTTGTGAACAAGCTTCTGGAGCTAAACATTTTTAACAGGGAAAAGGGACAGGTACCCAGAATCATTTTTGTTTCCTCCGAAAGTCACCGCAACCCAAAGGAATTTAAACTTGATGGCTTTGGTGAATACCAGGATTTTAAGATCGGAAAAGTGATGGAACTTTACGGCTACTATAAGTTAATGATGACCACTTTCGCAAACGAATTATCCCGTCGCCTGAATCCCGGTAACGTCACTGACTATTCGGTCTTCGCCCTGTGCCCGGGACCTGTAAACAGCAATATAGCCCGCGAAGCGCCGAAGATATTCCAGCCCCTGCTGAAACTTACTTTCAGCATATTTTTCCAGTCTCCGAAAAAAGCCTGTGAACCTGTCATCTACCTGGCAGCTTCAAAAGATGTGGAAGGAAAACCAACGGATTATCTGTTTCTGATGAGCCGTAAGGATATGGATGAGAAGGCCACTGATCCGGTTAACGGAAAGAAACTGTGGGAGGTTTCAGAGATACTCTGGGACAAGATGCTGGATGCTGGATACTAGAT
>JAOZTN010000083.1:10961-13497 GCA_029942245.1 Bacteroidales bacterium
CAAGCGGAACGCGAAGGAGGATTAAATTAGTAGATTTTGTACTTCTGACAAATACCTTTAATCATAGAAAGGTTAAGTATCCTAATTGATTTACCCTCAAGTTTTATTACATCATTTTTTTCAAATTCAGCCAGTACCCTGATCACAGTTTCATAGGTTGTGCCTGATAAACTGGAAATATCTTTACGAGTTGGCGTATAACGTAACATCGTTTCATCATGTTCATCAAAACCAAATGAATTAACGATGGTTAGTAAGCCAAAAGCAACCTTTTCTAAAGCAGACATTAATGAAAATAATTTCATTCTTGTTTCTGATTCTTTAAGTTGGTCTGCTAAAAAAGTCACAAGGTATAAAGCCATCTCGGGGTTTGCTTTAACAGCTTTATAAAAGATATCTATCGGGATGGAAGTTACTTGCGACTTCTCAAGTGCTATAGCAGTTACCGGATAGATTCTATTTCTTCCAAGTCCCTGATATCCTAGTATATGCTCCCGAGAAGAAAAACCTATTATCCTTTCCTTGCCATCACCATAAGAACTTACAATTTTGATTTTGCCTTCAAATACTTCAAAAACTCCTTTGACTACATCGCCAGCTGAAAAGATCTTTGTTCCGGGAAGATAATCAGTGGTGGTTTTATTTAATGTAATAATTGGTTTCCATTCCTCAGAACAATACTTGTTTATAAAGCAATTAAAGTGCGTACAAGTTTCACATTTTCTCTTTGATTCGGTCGCCATTGTCTTATACTCCAATATAAAAGATGCTAAGGATTTTTAATTTCAGCTTTGGGACCCTGATAAAACCACCAGTTTAGGATCAAACAGAACAGATAGTAGATAGCGAATCCATATAATGCATATTCGGGTGTACCATTTTGAATTTGTTGCCCAAATACTTTCGGAATGATAAAAGCACCATAAGCGGCAATTGCTGCGGTCCATCCAAGAACCGGACCTGCCTGTTCCTTACTGAATATATAAGGAATACTTCTGAAGGTAGATCCATTTCCAATACCGGTAGTTATAAACAGGAGCATAAAGCAAGCAAAAAATGGCCACCAATACTGTTCAGGTGTGGCGCTGTTTCTAGCCTGAATCACAAAATAAGCTACTGCCAGCGTTGCCAGAATTTGTGCAATAGTACTAATTGCTGTAACCTTTGCTCCACTATTAATTTTATCAGAAAACCAGCCTCCAACCGGACGAATTAAAGCACCAAGTACAGGTCCAAGAAAGACCCACATCATAAAATTAGGGGCATTAGGATTAACATAACTTGGATCATTGGCATTGGTATAAACAAATATATCCTGGCTCAACTTTGGGAAGGCAGCAGAAAATCCAATAAATGACCCAAAAGTCATTGTATAAATGACTGTCATAACCCAATTATGTTTGTTTTTGAATATTGCAAATTGTTTATTCAAATTTGCTTTGATCTCACCGGGTGTGGCATACTTCATCAACATAACGGTCAGAACAATTACCAGGGGCAATACTATCCACATATTAACCTTTAGCTGGGTCAATAGATATGCGCCTACACCAGCAGCAATTAATCCTAACATTACCATATAAAGAGTTTTCGAAATGCCTTGTATGGTAGTTGGTAATTTTGGTGTACCTGTAATTACATTATTCATTCCGATAAAGGCCGCAATAGCGGCTAATGCGAGTAATGGAACCCAGACCCACCCGGCATTCTGAAGTCCTGATAAGGATTCCCCAAAAACTTTATTTCCATCAGCACCAATGGCACCAAACACAAAAAAGGTAATTACCCAGGGAATGGTTTTCTGCATCACGCCCACACCCAGGTTCCCGATTCCTGCATTTAAACCTAATGAGGTACCCTGCATCCGTTTTGGGAAAAAGAAGCTGATATTGCTCATGGAAGATGAAAAATTTCCCCCACCAAATCCTGATAGTCCTGCATAAATGGCAAACGTCAGATAAGATGTATTTACATCCTGCAAAGCCAAACCTACTCCGATAGCGGGAATAAGCAACAACAAGGTTGTTACGAAGATTACGTTTCTTCCCCCTCCCAGAGAAATAAGGAAAGAGTTTGGAATGCGTAATGTGGCACCGGCCAGTCCGGCAATAGCCGGTAAGGTATAGTAAAGGCTGTTTATTTCCTTCAATTTAGCACTTACCTGCTCAGGGTTCATCTCTGCTGTGATCATTCCAAAATTAAAACCAAATTCTTTGAGTTTGGCTGCAATAATGCTCCACATAATCCAGACTGAAAAAGCCAGAAGCAAAGCGGGTATTGAAATCCACAGGTTCTTTTTGGCTATTGTTTTACCGGAAGTGTTCCAGAAATTTTCATCTTCAACATTCCAGGTTTTGAGATTGATTTTAGACATAATTCTTCTTTATATGTTTGATTTTTCTCTGTTAAGTAAATATTACTAATTATTTCAGGCTATTCAAAACTATCGACAAAGGCATCTTTAGGTTCTTTCAGCATAACAAAACAGTAAATAAGGCTGATTAATGCTCCACCTGAAAGCATAAACAAAAAGGAT
>JAOZTN010000084.1:0-13451 GCA_029942245.1 Bacteroidales bacterium
GCACCCGGTATCTGGCACCCATAATTTATACCCGATATAAATTACTTTCGATGCTTTCTAAATTAGGTATCGATACCCTTTCCATATAGCTAAATATTGTACATTTGGAGCACGATTTTAAACAGCAGATTTATCTAACCAAACAAAGGATAAAATGGCAAAATTCAAGGGAGCTATCGTTGTTGACATTGACCGCTGTAAAGGTTGCGAAGTTTGTGTTGGTGCTTGCCCGCACGATGTCATCGGCATGGCCAATGAGGTGAATATTAAAGGTTACAAATATGCATATATGCTCAATCCCGATAACTGTGTGGGTTGTGCCAATTGTGCAGTCGTATGCCCTGATGGCGTTATCACGGTATATCGTAAGAAAATGGAATTATAATTCAGTCAAAACAAGATAAAAATGGGCGAATTAAAGCTAATGAAAGGCAATGAGGCTATCGCTGAAGCAGCTATCCGCGCCGGTGTGGATGCCTACTTCGGGTACCCCATTACCCCGCAGTCGGAGGTGATCGAATACCTCATGGCAGAAAAGCCTTATGAAACTACCGGTATGGTGGTTCTGCAGGCAGAGAGTGAAGTGGCGGCCATCAACATGGTTTATGGAGCAGCCGGAACAGGAAAAAAGACCATGACATCTTCATCCAGCCCGGGCATCAGCCTGAAACAGGAAGGGATATCATACATGGCAGGGGCGGAATTGCCCTGCGTGATCGTAAATGTTGTTAGAGGTGGTCCCGGACTGGGAACCATTCAGCCTTCACAGGCCGACTATTTCCAGGCAGTAAAAGGCGGTGGACATGGCGATTATCATATGATCGTACTGGCTCCCGCTTCCGTGCAGGAAATGGCCGACTTTGTACCAAAAGGCTTCGACCTGGCATATAAATACAGAACCCCCGTGATGATCCTCAGCGACGGACTGATTGGACAGATGATGGAAAAGGTGATCATGCCCGAGCATACACCCCGCTGGACAGACGAAGAGATCGTTAAAAATTGCCCCTGGGCAACCGTTGGCAAACCAGCCACGCGTGAACGCAACATCATCACATCCCTCAATCTGGATTCAGCCAAACAGGAACAGCATAACATCCATTTGCAGAAGAAATACGCTGAAATAAAGGAAAATGAAGTGGAATATGAAGAGTTCATGTGCGAGGATGCCGAGTATCTTTTTGTAGCTTTCGGCTCAAGTGCACGTATTGCACAGAAAGCCATCGACCTGGCCCGCGCAAAAGGGATCAAGGTTGGGCTGCTGAGGCCGATTACCCTCTACCCATTTCCCACAGAAGCTGTAAATCGCCTTTCGAAGCAGGTGAAAGGCATCCTTTCATTGGAACTCAATGCCGGACAGATGGTGGAAGATATCAGACTTTCAGTTGGATGTAACATTAAAGTTGAACATTTTGGCCGTATGGGTGGCATCATCCACTCACCGGCAGAAGCGCTTCAGGCACTTGAAGATAAAATCATAGGAGGCTAAAGCATGAAAGACGAAATATTATCAGAAATTATCAATGAAGAGAACGTGGTCTATAAAAAGACCCCCCTCATGACCGACAACATACTCAGCTATTGCCCGGGTTGCGGACATGGTACTGCGCATCGCATTACCATGGAAGTACTCGAAGAACTGGGTGTGGGACAGGATACCATTGGCATCGCTCCTGTAGGATGCTCTGTACTTGCCTACGATTTTATGAATGTGGATATGCAGCAAGCTGCCCACGGCCGTGCACCTGCACTCGCCACAGCGATAAAACGCTGCTGGCCTCATAAGGTAGTATTCACCTATCAGGGTGATGGCGACCTTGCTGCCATTGGTACTGCAGAAACCATTCATGCATGCAACCGTGGCGAAAATATCGTGATCATTTTTGTGAATAACGGGATCTACGGGATGACCGGTGGCCAGATGGCCCCCACCACCCTGCCCGGGATGAAATCATCTACCTCACCTTATGGTCGTGATACACACATCATGGGAAACCCATTGAGGATTACCGAATTGGTTGCTGAGCTCCCCGGTGTGCGCTCTGTGAGCAGGCATTCTGTGCATACGCCCGGCAATGTCAGGAAAGCCAAACGAGCGGTTAAAAAAGCCTTTCAAAACCAGTTAGACTTTAAGGAAGGGGTAAACTTTGTAGAGATCGTTTCCAACTGCAACTCCGGATGGAAGATGACCCCGGTTCAATCCAACATATGGATGGAAGAGAATATGTTCCCATTCTTTCCTCTGGGCGATATTAAGGTTGATGGTAAAATCCTAAATAAGTAAAACAGCAAATCATGACAGAAGAAATCATTATAGCCGGATTTGGCGGACAGGGTGTCCTTTCGATGGGCAAGATACTTGCTTACTCAGGCATTATGCAAGACCAGGAAGTTAGCTGGATGCCTTCTTACGGCCCTGAGATGAGGGGCGGAACAGCCAATGTCACCGTGATCCTCAGCGATGAGCGCATCAGTTCACCTATCCTTACTGAATATGATACAGCCATCATCCTCAACCAGCAATCGATGGATAAATTCGAGAAAGCGGTGAAACCGGGTGGATTGCTTATTTATGATGGAAACGGCATCAGCCATCATCCGGATAGAAAAGATATCAGTATATGGCGTATCGATGCTACCGATGAAGCGGCTAAACTGGGCCTGAAAAAGATCTTCAATATGATCATTCTGGGTGGCTACCTGAAAGTTAACCCAGTGGTAGAGCTGGAAAATGTGATCAAAGGGCTTAAGAAATCTCTGCCGGAAAGGTATCACCACATGATCCCCGACAACGAGAAAGCCATCATGCGTGGCATGGAGATCATAAATGAAGTTAAATAGAGTGTAATCGCAAAATCACTGCCTACTGCCTACTGCATACTGCATACTGCCTACTGCATACTGCTTACTGCTTACTGATTACTGATTACTGCATACTGTTTACTGCCTATATTTTTTTATCTTTACCTATTGATTTTGGTTAAATAAGATGGCTAAAAAAAAATACAGACCGGTATCGGCATACTACGGATTCAGGATCTACGCGATCTCAACCATCCTATTTTTGTTCCTGGTATCTCCAATCACCGGTATCCTGCTTATCAAGCATGCCCCCGACCTTCAGAAGTACAGTACCGGTGATTATCAGTTCAGTTTTCCAGACAGCATTGCTATTTCAGCAGACACAATTGCACTGAAATACAACCCACCGGATTCTTCATTAATAAATTCGGATTCTCTGATACCCGTCAACAACACTATCGCATTTAGTGTGGACTCGACAGAAGTACTGTTTGATATTCCCTACGGAGGTGAAGTGAACCCTGATGACCCCATCAGGGAAAACGAAAATGATAAGATGACGGGGCACTTCAGCAAGGTTGCCTATCTGTGGGTCAAATTGCTATTCATCAGTTTCTTCCTGGGCCTGGCATTCAACCTCCCGTTTAAAATATACCTCAGGAAGAAGCGAAGGAATAAAAAGATCAAAGACGGACTCTTTAAATTCTGCAAGAAGTACATTCTCAAAACCCCCATGATCAATACCGGGATCCTGTTTATTACTTATGGCATTACATCGGGATTCATGCTTTACCAGCTGTTGTTTCATGGTGATTTCAATGAGATCACGATTAGGTTTTACAGGCAGTTCTTCTTTATCATGATCGTTTCCTCAGTGCTGAACCTCATGTTTGTCTATTTCTGGCAGAAGCACCGTGTTCATATCAAATACCTCGAGTTCTTTTTTACATCGGACGAACTCAGAAAAAGAATATTCAACATCAAAGTGGGAAAAATCAAGAACAGGCTCTGGATTTCCAGTGCCATGACGACCTTCCTACCCTTACTGATCGTTTTATTCTATATGCTGATCAGTATAACAAATGTTCGCGATATCCTGGACGGCCCTCCGACAGAGGAACAGGTAGACATCCTGATTGGTAAGTACCAGAGCTATTTTGACGATCCCTCTATGAATTCCGATGAGGGCGTGATCTACGTAAACCTTTTCGACACATATATTATGCTCATCGGTACCTTTAGCGGGATCGTGATCTCATTCTTCTACCTTCTCTTGTTCATTCGGTGGACCACACGTGATATCGTGTACCCGGTGAAAGAGCTGTTGCTGAACATGCAACGTACAGGACGGGGAGAGATGGAATCATATAGCATTGTTAGGACCAATGATGAGATCGGAGAGCTTGCAGAGGGCTATAATGAAATGAGTGGCAAGATCAAGGATTATATCGAGAACATTTCAAAGATGAATGAGGCGAATGCACGATTTGTGCCCAGGCAATTCCTCGAATATCTTGGGAAGGACAGCATCGCTGATATTCAGCTCGGCGACCAAGTGCAGAAAGAGATGACGGTACTTTTTACCGATATTCGTGATTTTACTAGCATTTCTGAACAAATGACCCCCAAGGAAAATTTCAACTTCCTGAATAACTACCTGGGGTATATGGAACCCGTAATCAGGAATAATGGTGGTTTTGTAGATAAATACATCGGGGACTCCATCATGGCGCTCTTCCCTGATAACACAGAAGATGCCATCAATGCCTCCATTGAAATGAGGATCAAACTCTCCGAGTTTAATCATATTATTAACCAGTTCGGTCAGCATCCCATCGATTCCGGCATTGGCATACATACCGGATCATTGATGCTAGGAATTGTAGGTGGTGAAGGAAGAATGGAAGGAACGGTCATTTCTGACGCCGTAAACCTGGCCGCCCGTCTGGAAGGACTGACAAAGGTATACGGATCAAAAATTCTCATCACGGAAGAAACGCTGATAAAGCTCAACGATCCGACACTCTACAATTATCGCTTCCTTGATGTTGTAAAAGTAAAGGGCAAGAATGAAGCTGTATACATTTTCGAGATCATCGATGGTGATCCGGAGGATATCAGGGAGTTAAAAAGTCAAACCAAGGAGCTCTTTAACCAGGCCATTCAACACTATAAGAATAAAGAATTTACCGAAGCACTCAAGAATTTCACCGAAGTACAGGAGATCAATCAGGAAGACCAGGCTGCGGCATTATATATGAAACGATGCCAGAAATTTATCGAACTTGGTTTCCCTGAAGACTGGGACGGAGTAGAGCGCTTCAATTAATGCAAGTATTTACAAAACAATATATCGTAGAAAACGTTTTATAATAAAGCAGCAATCACCGATTTATGAAGTATCCAGAAGCGAGAGATTTTATAATCAAGAAGCTATCAAATGAACTTGATCCCAATCTAACCTATCACCGTATAGAGCATACGCTTGATGTGCTGAATGCAGCCGGCAATTTCGCTGAACTCGAAGGCATCAGTGCACATGACAGGATCATACTCGAAACCGCAGCCCTCTTTCATGATTCCGGCATGTTGACGACCTATATCGGACACGAAGATGCCAGCGTTGATATTGCACGGAAATACCTGCCGGAATACGGCTATGAGACCAGGGATATTGATCTTATTTCAGATATGATCATCACCACAAAGTTACCTCAAAGTGCCAGTACATTTCTGGAAAAGATACTTTGCGATGCCGACCTGGACTACCTGGGCAGGGAAGATTTCTTCATGATAGCACAGCAGTTGCAGTACGAGTGGAACATACTGAATATCAGACACACTACACTACGTGAGTGGTATGAATTGCAGATCATGTTTCTCGGTAACCATGTATTTTTCACCAAGTCTGCTCAAAAACTGCGCGATGAGAAAAAAGCAGATAATCTGAAACAGGTGCAGGAGCTGGTTTGTTTTATGGATAGATCATAGGCATCGGGCCTTTCCCCGTACCTACGTCCTGCGAACCGCGAACTGAAAAATAATTTATTAAACATATATTAAACCGCTCGAAAAAATAATTCCTATATTTGTGTTGATTAATTTTCAGCCATTAAAACCCTTAATACAATACGCATGGAAAGCATGTTAAAAAAGATCATCCTTGTACCTACAGATTTTTCTGAGGTATGTGGCAATGCCATCAATCAGGCTGCCGGTGCAGCAAAGCACCTACAATACAAACTAGTACTGCTTCATGTTATCGATAAGAACACCCGATCATTTCTGAAAAATGAAGGGCAGGCTGTTGATTATGTCAACAAGCAGCTCGAGAGCATTGCGGCCAGTGTAATTGCCGACTTTGGTATCGAGGTTGACACCATTGCTAAAGAAGGTGATATCTTCTCTACAATCAGTGAAGTAGCTACCGAAGTTGATGCTTCCCTTATGTATCTTGGTACTCATGGCAAGGTAGGAATGCAAAAACTTACCGGAAGCTATGCCATTAAGGTAGTTACCAGCTCCCCGGTTCCCGTGATCGTCGTGCAGAAACGTCAGTTCGACGGCCCTTACAACGAGATCGTATTCCCAATCACCAGCGATTCAGGTATCTGGGAGAAAACCGAATGGGCAGTTCACATTGCCAAACAATTTAAGGCAACAATCAAGATTTATCAGCATGCCGGCGAAGCTATCGACAAAGTCGTTGCAGGCATTACCAGCCACTTTCATAAAAATGATGTTAAATACACCATTGATGTTGCGCAAAAATCAAGCGGTTTCTCTAACCAGGTAATCGACTTTGCAACAACCAACAATTCGGATATGATCCTCATCATGACCAACCCCGAAAAAGGAGTTACTTCCTTTATCCTTGGAAGCTATGATGAAGAAATGATCTTCAACACCTCACAAATTCCTGTGATGTGTGTGAACCCACGTGACTACAACTGGAAAAAGATTGTACCGTACTAGTAGCGACGGTGATTGAAATTTGTAGTTTCTTTTTTATTGTGCTGCACTAGCTAAACTCCAGTATCAGCATGGTGATATCATCGGCCTGCTCTGCCTCGTTCGCAAATGTTTCAATCTCTGATACAATTCGTTCAGATATTTCTTTCGGTTTCAAACCCATGGAATCGCTGAGGATATTTGACAGGCGATCTTCACCGAAGAGTTTATCCAGGGTGTTCACAGCTTCTGATATGCCATCGGTATATAGAAAAATCTTTTCTCCTTGTTTGAGAATAGTCCTTTCATGGCCATAATCCAGTCCGGGCATGCTGCCCAGTGGTATGCCGTGAGTTCCGGGAAGGATGACAGGATCTTTTCCTGCACTCAGTAGAAGAGGAAGATTGTGTCCCGCATTCGTATAATGAAGTTCCCCTGTTCTCATATTCAGTTTTCCAATGAAGAAAGTAACGAACATCGACTGTGCATTATTTTCCCCAAGGTCTCGGTTGATCTCATTGGCAATCAAGTCTGTAGAAAGTCCCTTGCTTACTTTTGCACGAAATAGTGTGAGTGTCTTAGCCATGAAGAGGGCAGCAGGTATTCCCTTACCTGAAACATCCCCGATAGCAAAATACAAACACTCATCATGAACTATAAAATCGTACAGGTCTCCCCCTACCATTCGGGCAGGCTTCAACATGCCATATAACCCAACCTTCTCCCATCCGGGGATCTGCTCCGACACAGGAAGCATCTGCTGTTGAATGTTGCTTGCAATTTCAAGCTCACTTTCCATCCTCTCTTTCTGCGCGGTGGTCTCTTTAAGGTTCCTGATGTAGTCGCGGAGCTGTACCTGCATAACACTGAATGACTTACCCAGCTGAGCAATCTCATCATTCCCCCTGAAAGAAGGCACCTGAAAATCAAATTCACCGGCACCTATCTTGCGGGTAGCAAAAGCCAACTTCTCAATAGGCTTCACAAATCGCCTCAAAATATAAAAGATGAGAAATGCCAGTATCACAAATCCGGCTATGCCTATCGCAATTAACTTGATAAATAATATATGTATGCCTTCATACAATTCACTCTCCAGAAACAAAATACCCAATGACCAGTTCGTAGATGGAACACTGGCATAGCTGATCCAGCGATCGCGATTAAATTCAATTTCTATCGAGCTCAGGGAAACAATGCCGGTTTCACCTTCAGTCATCTTTGCAAATATCTCTTTGGCACTCGGGGATTTAACTTCATCAAAGATGTTATATACTTTTTTCTGACCTGATGAATCAATATCCGGCCAGGTAACAATATTTCCTTTGGATGAGATCAGAAAACCACGACCGGAGTCAAAAAACTTAATATCTTCGATTAATTCCTGAAGGCCTTTCAGTGACAGGTCAGCTGTGACTACACCCGCAAAAACAGCTCCCTGACCACGGTCACGATAAAAAGGCACCGCATATGTGGCCATCAGTACCTCTCCCCCGCCCTGATCAAAATAGGGTTCAGACCACCCTCCTGCTCCACTATCACGTACATCAGTATACCACTTCTTACTGGTATACCTGTATTCATCATTGGCCAGGTCTTTGAATGCAATAGAATCTCCTGCATTGTACAGGTATGGCGCTAAATAAAAGGTGTCTGAACCTTCTATCCTGGGAGCAAAAGCAATACTGGCACCATAGATTAATGAGTTATTAAGCAATACTTCCTCTACAACTGCCCTCATCCCTACAAACATGACTGTATCGCGATTCTGGATGACCGAAGCAATGTTAATAGGAACATTTTCCACACTCTGTAGTACGTTTTCTATACGTGCAACAGTCAGTTCGGTAAGCTTCTGTGCATCATTCTTGGCATCCTGCAAAGCAAGGTTCCTGGAAATAGTGTAGTTATAATACAGAATTACAAACATTACCAGAAAGCCAACCGACAGCAGCGAAATGCTGATCCTGAATGCCAAACCTTTCGTCTTAAACATGATGCTAATTTAATAAAAACACAAAGCTAAAAAATTAAAACTGACCAGAATACGTTATACCTTGTACCTATTTCGATATTTTTTCTATTTTTGTTATACAAACTAACCTCTCAAATTAATTTATATGGCACAGCAACTGAACGATATTGTTCTCGTACCTACCGATTTTTCCGAAACATGCCAGAATGCCATCAACCATGGTGTTGAACTGGCAGAGTTCCTCGATTATAAACTGGTTCTCCTCCATGTTATCAATCGTGAATCGAAGTCACAACTAAAAAAGGAAAATCTCGATGTATCGGCCATCACCGAAAAACTGGATGATATTGCCAATGAAATTCGTGAAAATTCACGTATCACGATAGAAACACTAACCCGTGAGGGAAGTATCTTTGATGAGATTCATGGTTCTGCCTCCAACATCGGTGCAAAACTTATGGTCCTTGGAACCCACGGTAAAAAAGGCATGCAATATCTTGTCGGCAGCTTTGCACTTAAGGTTGTCACCAAGTCGCCGGTTCCAACAGTAGTTGTTCAGGAAAAGTCATTTGGAAAAGGGTACAAAAACATTGTTTTCCCTATCAATAGCTTTACCGAAGCCCGTCAGCAGGTTCAGTGGGCTATACATATGGCGAAAACTTTTGGATCCTTCATTAATATTTTCCGCGAGCCGCACACAGATCCAATTCTTGCCAATAAAATCAATATAGTAAGCAATCAGATAGAAGAGGCTTTTAAAAAGTATGGCACAGAATATAAGATCCAGGATGCTGAAAAGTCAGGCAAATTTGCCGAAAGGATGCTTGATTATGCCGTGGAAGAGAAGGCAGATATGATCATGATCATGACTGATGCCGATATTTTCTCACCCGATTTCAATGCCGGAGCATGGGATGAAAAGATGATGTTCAATAAAGCCCAGATACCCGTAATGTGTATCAACCCGGTGATGACCGGAAAGGTATACTATGAATATATCACACTTATTTAAGCAGCATCCCTTTCGGGTGATCCTGGTTCTTGCCGTGATCATCCGTCTTGTAGCTGTTATTTTCTCCAAAGGCTTCGGCTGGTTCGATGATCATTTTCTTATTATTGAAGCTTCCCAGTCATGGGTTGATGGTTATGATTATAACCGCTGGCTACCCGGCAGCGAAGGCAATACAGGGCCCGGAGGACATAATTTCTTTTATGCAGGGCTCCACTTTATCGTCTTCAAGTTGTTTTCTTACATAGGTTTCACCGACCCGCAGGGAAAGATGTACGTTGTCAGGCTCCTACACGCAGCCTTATCCCTCGCTGTTGTGGTACTGGGATATCGGATCACCCTCAAACTTTCGGGACAAAAGGGAGCAAACATTGCTGGCTTGTTGCTTGCTCTGCTATGGCTCTTCCCTTTTATAAGTGTCAGGAACCTGATCGAGTTTACCTGTGTCCCCTTTCTCCTCTGGGGCAGCTGGATACTTATGGATAAAGAAAAGAAGAGAAAACTGCTGCTAAATGGCTTTCTGGCAGGACTGGTGCTTGGCATCGCTTTCTGCATGAGGTTTCAATCCATGGTGTATATTGGTGGTATCGGGCTGGGGCTAATGCTCCTGGGCCGATGGAAAGAGGCCTTTGGTACCGGTTTTGGGGTAATCGTAAGTGCTTTTCTTTTCATGGGCAGTATCGATATCTTTATATGGGGTTACCCATTTGCCGAACTCATAGAGTACATTAATTATAATATGTACAATTATGCCGAATACACGGTCGGACCATGGTACCAGTATATCCTGGTCCTTCTACTGTTGACTGTTCCACCTGTCAGCTTCTTTCTCATATTCGGATATTTCTATGGATTTATAAAAGACTGGAAAAAATACATTCTGATTTTCCTGCCGGTAATGTTGTTTCTCATCTTCCACTCATATTACCCCAATAAACAGGAAAGGTTTATCCTCCCAATAGTCCCGTTTATCATTATTGCCGGAACAGCCGGATGGCTCAGCTTCCAGGAACAGTCAAAATTCTGGCTGAAAAGAAAGATGCTGAACAGCATCTTATGGGGGTTTTTCTGGCTTATCAACATTAGCTTCCTACTGGTGATCTCCACCACATATAGTAAAAGGGCCCGCGTGGAAAGCATGACATATTTGTCAAAATATCCCAAGATCGACAATATCCTGGTCGAGAACTCTAATAAAGCCGGCATCAACCTCTTGCCTATGTACTATCTTGACCAATGGGTTGGTTATTCTGAGATCACCAATACCAAGAATGCAGCTGCTGCAAAACAATGGTACATAGATTATCAGATCAATCCACCGGATTTTATGATTTTCGAAGGAGAAAACAACCTGGACGTCCGCCTGGAAGAAGCCCTGGAAGAGTTCCCCGGAATGGTTTACGAAACTACGATCTCACCGGGAATGATCGACCGTATTTTGTTCTGGTTGAACCCGATAAATGAGAATCAAAATGCGTATATTTACAGGAATACGTATACCCGTCCGCAAAAAATCGAGTAAGAAGGATGAAAGCTGAAGAAGCAAAACAAAAAATTGCTGAACTGAGTGCACAGATACATCAGCATAATTACAATTATTATGTGCTGTCGTCGCCGAAAATCAGTGATTATGACTTCGACATGATGCTGGAGGAACTGATCCTGCTGGAGAAGGAGTTTCCACAGTTTGCCGATCCGAATTCACCAACAAAGCGCGTCGGGGGTGATATCACAAAGGATTTCCCGACCGTAGAACATCGTTTTCCCATGCGCTCGCTATCGAATACCTATTCGGAAGAAGAGGTAGAGGCATTCGACCAGCGGGTAAAGAAAGATCTGGAAATAATCCCCGAATATGTATGTGAGCTGAAGTATGATGGTGTAGCCATATCCATCACCTATAAGAATGGTAAATTTGTCAGGGCAATCACACGTGGTGATGGCTCTAAAGGCGATGATGTGACGTCGAATATTCGTACCATCAGAAGCATACCTCTGCACCTTCAAGGCAGTTTCCCTGCCCTCCTGGAAGTAAGAGGAGAGATCTTTCTGCCCCATGCAGGTTTTAATAAGATCAATGCCGAACGTGAGGAAGCAGGTGAAGCACGTTTTGCCAATCCACGCAATGCTACCTCAGGCAGCATAAAGACGCAGGATTCTTCTGAAGTCGCCAAACGTCCCCTTGATTGCATTTTCTACAGCGTACATGGTGATGAGCTTCCCCATCATTCCCATTATGAAAACCTTATGGAGGCCCGCAAATGGGGCTTCAGAACATCTGATTACATCATCAAGACTTCGGATCATCAGACTATATTTGATTTCATCCATGAGATGGGAAAAGCAAGGCCGGAGCTTCCCTTTGACATCGATGGCGTTGTTATCAAGGTAAATGATTTCGATCAGCAGGAGATACTCGGCTTTACAGCAAAAAGCCCCCGCTGGGCCATTGCCTACAAATTCATGGCTGAGCAGGCTTCTTCTCAACTTCTGTCGGTTACATACCAGGTAGGCCGTACAGGTGCTGTTACCCCTGTGGCCAATTTGACACCCGTTCCCCTGGCGGGAACGGTAGTAAAACGAGCATCACTCCATAATGCCGATATCATTGCGAAGCTGGATCTTCATGAAGGAGATCATGTGATCGTTGAAAAAGGAGGTGATATCATCCCTAAAATTACGGGAGTTGTTTTAGAGGACCGTATCACAGCTTCAGAGCCAATACGCTTCATAACACATTGTCCTGAATGTGGAAGCGCGCTGATACGCGATGAAGATAAGTCTGCACACTATTGTCCAAACGAATCGGCTTGTCCGCCGCAGATCAAAGGACGCATAGAGCACTTCATCAGCCGTAAAGCGATGGACATCGACAGCCTGGGTGAAGGAAAAGTTGAGATCCTTTATGAACACGGACTGCTTAAGGATGCTGCAGACCTGTATCGACTTAGCTATGATGATATCCTGGGTCTGGAAAAGGTATACCCTGCCGATGAAGAAAAGAAGGAGCGGAAAGTAAGTTTCAAAGAAAAAAGCAGTAAGAATATTATTGATGGAATTAAAGCTTCCCTGAATGTCCCCTTCGAACGTGTATTATTTGCACTCGGCATCCGTCATGTAGGTGAGACCGTTGCCCTGACACTGGCACGTCATTTCGGCTCTATACACGCCCTTGCTGCGGCAGAACAAGAAACACTTACAGACATTCATGAAATTGGAGAGCGCATTGCAGAATCAGTCATAAGCTATTTCGGTAATCCTGTAAACCAAAAGCTTGTTGCTCAGCTGGAAGCCTCCGGAGTACAAATGGAGATCAAAGACCATGATACAGAACGATTGCAGACACTGCAAGGTAAATCCTTCGTGATCAGCGGTACTTTTGAGGGATATTCACGGGATGAGGTCAAGAAGATGATCGATAAGCATGGCGGAAAAAACATTTCCAGTTTATCTTCTAAAACAGATTACCTTATCATCGGCGAAAATGCAGGGCCATCCAAGCTTCAAAAGGCTGAGAAACTAAAGATCTCCGCAATCCGTATTCAGGATTTTATCCAGATGCTGGAGTAAGCCTTGTTTTTTGAATAAGCGCTACGCGCTTAAGATAAAGATTGGGGGTGCACATTTGCTATAGTTGGGGAAGTGCGATGCACTTCTTTGAAATGATATCGTCAGGATTCTATTAATGGAATACCGCGGAGCAGTTATCGCATA
>JAOZTN010000085.1:0-6895 GCA_029942245.1 Bacteroidales bacterium
GGAAAGGGTATTTTGGCCGGCCAGAAGGCCTTCACTGAAAGGTGAACCAATACGATGGAATCCTTGCCTCCTGAGAAAAGCAGGGCCGGGTTTTCAAACTGGGCGGCCACCTCCCTCAATACATAGATGGATTCTGCCTCCAGTTCCCTCAGGTGGTTCAGGTTATATTTTTTAATGTCTTCCATAATTTATTCCTTTTGGGCATTCCTGATGATCAGTGGGAGGATATGAGAAAGTATCACATCGACCGAATCACCTATACTTAGCTCGTCGGTTTTTACCTCCACATCGGGATCAATGGGTGGTTCAAAAACAGTGTCAACCCCTGTGAAATCCTTGATCTCGCCGGCCCTGGCTTTCTTGTAAAGTCCTTTGACATCACGCTGTTCGCAAACCGATACAGGTGCGTTGATATAAACGCTGACAAAATCATCGGCACCAATGATGTCTTTAGCAATTTGCCGGATCTTTTCCGTCGGGCTGATAAAGCTGTTGATGGTGATAATGCCGCAGTTTATAAAAAGCTTTGACACTTCGGAGATCCTCCTGATATTTTCCAGCCTGTCTTCAAGAGAAAAGCCCAGGTTGTTATTGATACCGGAACGAATGTTGTCGCCATCCAGTACCTGGCAAACAAAGCCTTCGCGATGAAGCACTTCTTCAATCCCTTTGGCGATGGTTGTTTTTCCGGAGCCGGAGAGCCCGCTTAGCCATATCACCTTTCCTCGTTGATTCAGGAGAGATTCCTTATCCGTTCGTTTTAATATTTTATTAAAAACCGGGTAAATATGTTTATCCGCTTTTTCCATATATTTGTATGCACTGGAAATTTCTGCAAAAGTAAAGGAAAGTTCCCAATAATAAAAGCCGGTACAGCCCTCCGGCCCAACCTGAATCAGGAGGTTATGAATTACTTAGATACCATCATTGTTTTAGCTGTCCTGGTTTTTATCGTCATTTCCCTGTACAAGAATATTGTCGGACCCGGATTTACCTTTTCCCTCGGAGTAATCACCCTTGGGGTGTTTGGCATCCTCACCCCGAAAGAGATCATGCTGGGATTTGCCAATGAGCAGATTGCTATTATCCTGCTGCTGCTTATTATTGGTGACATGATCAGGAAGACTTCGTTTGTGGCCATCCTCTTCGACAGGATGTTCAGAAAATCAAGGTCATATAAGGGTTTTATGTGGCGTATGAGTATTCTTGTCGGTGGTTTTTCGGCCTTTCTCAACAATACTCCCATTGTGGCTATTATGATGCCCTACCTGTATCGCTGGGGTAAGAAAAATTCCATCGCGGTATCCAAATTATTGATCCCTCTCTCCTATGCTGCTATACTGGGAGGCTGTATTACGCTGATAGGTACATCAACAAACCTGATTGTGAACGGCCTGGTTGAAGACCAAACGATATTCCCCGATTTCAAGTCTCTGGGCTTGTTCGACTTTTCCATTGTTGGTATTCCCATGATGCTAATCGGGATGATCTACCTGATCTTTTTTGCCGAAAAGCTGCTTCCCGTCAGGAAAGATGCCATGGAAGATTTTTCTGCCAAGTCGAGGGAGTATATGGTAGAAGTTATTGTAAGAAAAGAATCTGATTTCGTTGGTAAGACCGTGGTAGAGGCCGGGTTGCGTAACCTTAAAGGCTTGTTCCTGGCCGAGGTGATCCGTGAGTCGGAAGTGATCCGTCCGGTATCTCCGGCTACCCTGATCATCCAGGGCGACATTCTTTTGTTTGCAGGTGACACCCAGACCATTGTTGAGATGATAGATTCCTATTCAGGCTTGCAATTGTCGCAGGTTGGAATGTTCGTGAAAAAACGCCACACCGAAGTTATGGAGATTGTAATATCCCATAACTCCACCCTGATCTCTAAAACAGTAAAAGAATCACAGTTCCGTGGTAAATATGATGCAGCCATCATCGCCATCCACAGGAATGGTGAAAGGATCACCGGAAAGATCGGCGATGTAAGGCTGAATGCGGGAGATGTGTTATTGCTGCTCGTTGGGGAAGACTTCAACAAGCTTTCTTCTGAAACCCTTGATTTCTACCTGATCTCCAAGATCAAAGACTTCAGGAAGCTCGAATGGTATAAGGTTGCCGTATTGTTAGGCGGCACCGGCCTGGCCATCCTCCTCCATGGGTTGGGAATATTGTCATTGTTCCTGGGGCTCACCGTGCTTCTTCTGATCGCCATGGTCCTGAAGATCGCTTCGCCAAAAGACATCCATAAAAGCCTCGACTTTAACCTGGCCATTATCATTGCCATGTCGCTTGCACTTGGAATCGCCATGGTAAAGACCGGCCTGGCGCACGCCATCTCTGAATACTTCATAAAGGCCATGGAACCCCTGGGGGTTGTTGGTTTGCTCACGGGTATTTTTGTTATTACCAACCTGCTGGCTTCCTATATCACAAACAAGGCAGCAGTGGCACTTATCTTTCCCATTTCGATTACCGTGGCTTTTGATTTAGGCCTGACCGACCCAACACCTTTCATTCTTGTCGTAGCCTTTGCCGGAGCAGCAAACTTCATTACGCCCATAGGATACCAGACCAACCTCATGGTGTATGGCCCCGGCGGGTATACCTTTAAAGATTTTATGAAGATCGGCTTGCCGCTGACGATTCTTTATATGATCGCCACCGTAACGATTTTGTATTTCTATTACCTGGCTTAGCCCTTAATGATGCGTTTTATCATTCCAGGTTTTTGTGTGTCGCGGTCGTCGGAATAATAGCCATAACCGTATCCATAACCATAGCCGTATCCATAGCCATAGCCATAACCATAACCGTAGCCATATGAGGTATTGGTTAGCTTCACATCGTTAATAAGAATGCTGATATTTAGCATTTCCCGTTTTTCTAAATCTTTTATAATGGAGGCAAAAATCTTTTTATTAGTATAGCCCTGGCGTACCACAAAAAGGTTACTATTGGCATACTTCATCAGCAAGAAAGCATCGGTTACCAGGCCAATAGGCGGAGTGTCAATGATAATATAATCATACCTCTTCTTCAGCTCCTCAAACAGCTCATTTGTCTTTTCAGAAGCAATAAGTTCAGATGGATTGGGGGGTATGGGGCCTGCCATGATCACATCAAGGTTCTCTACAGAAGCATGCTGTATGATCTCTTCCAGGGAGGTTTTGTTAATCAGGTAGGAAGTGATTCCCAGCGTGTTCGTAAGGCCAAAATCCTGGAAGATCTTAGGTTTACGCAAATCGAATCCCATTAAGAGTGTTTTCTTCCCATAAATGGCAAAAATAGTCGCCAGATTGATTGAAATGAATGTCTTTCCCGCGCTCACCATATCAGAGGTGATCAACACTGTTTGCTCTTTCTCACCTTTCGACATGAATTGCAGGTTGGTCCTGATCGACCTGAAGGATTCAGCAATAGCTGACTTGGGTGCATCGGTAACCACCCTGTTGGTCAGCTTGGTACTATGAAGGATATATCCAATAATCGGATACCTGGTCAGCCTTTCAACATCCTTCTTTTCGATGATTTTATCGTTAAGATAATCTCTGAGAAAGATGAAAAGAAAAGGAACAACTAAACCAAAGAAGAGCGCAATCATGTAATTGAAACCTTTCTTTGGCGACACAGGACTGATGCCATCATTCAAGGCAAGGTCGATGACCTCTGAATCGGCAAACGATGATGCCAGGCGGATCTGCGCCTCAGAACGTTTCTGCAAGAGGTAAGTATACAGTGAATTCTTAATGCCAAACTGCCGCTGGATATTGAAAAGCTCACGGTCGAGGGCCGGAAGGCCACCAATCTTTTCATATAGCCCATCTATTCTTTCATCGATAGATTTGATGGTAATGTCGGATGAGTTGATCACATTCTTAATGCTGACCAGGAGCGTTTCTTTTGCAAGATTGATCTTTTCATTCAATCCTCCCAGGAAAGGATTTTTTTCCGTAGAAGTTGATAGCAATTCTGTCTTCTCCTCATACAGGCCGAGCAGGTTATGAATCTGGCCACTGATAACCTCATCTTCAATTCCTGTGGTTGGAGGGATAAGCATTTCGCCCTCATCTTTAATCATATATTCTTTCAGGTGTTCGTAATACTTGGCCTTAACAAGCAATTCAGCTTTTTGATTTTGAAGGTCGTACAGGTTGGTGAAGTAAAAGTTCGTTTGCGTTTCCAGGTTCATCACCTTGTTCTCTGTCATGAAGTCACGTAGTTCTGACTCCGAACTCTTAAGAGAGTCTTCCAACTCAATAAGTTCCTGATCGATAAAGGCAATGGTGTTCTCTGATGTCTTATTCTTATCTTCCAGCTCAATGATCAGATATTCTTTCATGACCATATTCAGAAAATCAGCCATCTGGCTTACATTTGTTCCGCGCAGCGATAGCCTTATGATAGAAGAATTCTGGGATATGGGGTCTACTCGAAATCCTCTATAATATCGGGTGAGATATTCCAGGTTGTTAAAAAGAAACCTGTATTCGGCACCCTCGGAAATGTCCGGCTCGTAAAGCGGAGTCTTTTCTATGGTAAAACTGAAATACGGTGTCTCGATCTTTTCCCCAAAACGATGCCTTGCACTATAATCAAGCAATGGTAATACATTGGCCTGTACCACTTCATGTGCCTCATAATTATAATAACGAATGTTTTCTCCGGTGGCTGTCAGTTCAAATTCGTTATTGCCAGTGGGAGCTATAAAAAAATCGAGTCCGATGGGCTGTGGAACGACTGAGTCAAACACAACCCTGACAGGGCTTATCTTATAGAGTTCAGTGGTTTTGAAACTTTCTTCGGCAAAATAGGAGACATAAAAATTCAGTTTCTTGATCGTTCTGTTTACGACCGAATAAGACTTGATCACCACGATCTCATTCTGGATATTGTTCTGTATACGGCTGTAGCTTCCCATCCCGATCATGGTTTGCGGATCTACTTTTTTTGGGTCATTGATCAGCATACGCGATGATATCTCATAAACCGGGGTGGAGAATTTATTAAAGAAATATGCTATAGCTAAGGCGATAAGGATCGACAGCATAAAAAAGTACCAGTACCTGAAGAATTTCAGTAAAATGGACTTATAGTCTACTGATTCTTCGCGCAGCTCAGGGTTATATATATTTTCCTGTTCATTCATGGGCATCACTAGTTTGCAAGAAGTGCATAAACCAATAAAATAGTGGACAATACAGAGAATGCCAATCCATATGGGAATTGAGTGGAAACAAATTGCTTGGCCTTGATCGGTTCAGCATACACAATGTCGTTCGGCAGGAGAAAATAATAGTCTGATTCAAGTATGCGTTTGTCATTCAGGTTTACCCGCACAATCTTTGACCCATTTGTTGTTTGCCTGATGATGGCAATCTTATTCCTTTTAGCAAAATCAGTCATATCACCCGCCAGTGAAATAGCCTCAAAAATATTTATGTTGCTCTGGTATATGTCATATTTCCCGGGGCTTTTAAATTCACCCAGCAGGGTGATCCTAAAACTGGCCAGGCGAACAATCACAATCGGGTTTACCAGATATTCTGTCAGTCGTTTTTCAAGTTTTATCTGTATTTCCTCTGCAGTCAAGTCTTTCACATAAATATATCCCAGAGAAGGAAAATGAAAATATCCTGTATCATTTACCAGGTAACTGTTCAGATATAGGTCTGATCCACCGCTACTGGAGCTAGACCCGCTTACTTCATTGAAATAGGTAGTGGATTTCTCTTCCAGACTGTTGATCTTGATGTAAAGGTTATCGCCTGATTGTACCTGGTAATCCAGCAGGCGGTCATTGGTAAATGAATAGGTAGAATCTTCATCCTTGGGGATATCCTGCAGGTAAAGGATCTTCTTTTGCGGGACGCAGGATGCCATAATCAAACCCAGAAAAACCAGGAATAAAAAATATTTACTCACTTTCATTATTTGCTTTCTTTTTAGCCGGTATTTTATTCCCTCACAAATGTAGCTGATTTAACGTAAAACCTCTAATAACAGGGACTTTCGCAGCATAATATTAACACTAAAATGTTTATACGTAGTTTTACTAATAATGTTTACTAACTTTGTTGCAAACCAAAAAGCATGCTCAAATGGTAAACAAATTAATGGATCCTATTGGCCGTTTGATGGGCCTCAGATACAAGTCTCACCCCTGGCACGGAGTAGATATAGGACCCGAAGCCCCGGAGGTGATCATCTCCTTTATCGAAATGGTGTCGACCGACACCGTAAAGTACGAAGTAGACAAGGTTTCCGGTTATTTACGACTGGACCGCCCGCAAAAGTATTCCAATGTTGTACCGGCCCTTTATGGTTTCATTCCACAGACTTTCAGCGGGCAGCGAGTAGCTGAATTCTGCATGGAAAAGACAGGGAAAAAAGGCATTGCCGGCGACAATGATCCCATTGATATCTGTATCCTGACGGAAAAAGAAATCGTTCATGGCGATATCCTGGTCAGGGCGAGGCCAATCGGTGGATTCCGTATGTTGGATGGCAATGAATCTGACGATAAGATCATAGCCGTACTGAACAATGATGCGGTATATGGAAACTATAAAGACATTACTGACTGTCCGGAGCTGATCGTTGACAGGATGAAGCATTATTTCCTGACATATAAAGATCTGCCGGGAAAAGAAAGAGACGTAGAGATTACCCATACCTTCGATGTGAAAGATGCCCATGAGATCATCAAACGCTCCATGGATGATTATAGCGAAAGGTTTGAACGCCTGGATAATGCATTAGCGAACGTTTAGGGATACTGTTTCACTGTTCCACTGTTCCACTGTTCTATTGTTTCATTGCTGAACAGTTTTACAACAAGCTTATTGAATGGCTGACCCGATGAGGGTTGCGGGGGTGCAATCGCTCACCGTCACCTGTACAT
>JAOZTN010000085.1:6995-13221 GCA_029942245.1 Bacteroidales bacterium
CTTCTTCCCAATGATAAGAATTAACATTCTGACCAAGCAGGGTCACTTCACGGTATCCTTTTTCAAACAAGTCCTTCGCCTCATTGATGATGGTTTGCGGATCCCTGCTCCTTTCCCGACCCCGGGTAAAGGGAACCACGCAATAAGAGCAAAAGTTTTCACATCCCCGCATGATTGAAATAAATGCAGTGATGCCATTCTTGTCAAGACGTACCGGGGTGATGTCGTCATAGGTTTCTTTAGAGGACAGAACCACATTGATGGCCTTTTGACCGCTATCGGCTTCCTCCAGCAGGCCTGGCAGCATACGGTAAGCATCCGGCCCCACGATCAGGTCCACAGCATCTTCCTCTTCTAGCAGTTGTTGCTTCAGCCTTTCGGCCATGCAACCCAACACGCCAATTTTCAACAGGGGGTTCTTTTTTTTCAGGGCCTTAAACTCACGCAAACGCTTGCGTACGCGTTGCTCTGCATGGTCGCGGATAGAGCAGGTATTTACGAAAACAACATCAGCTTCCGTGATTTCATCGCAAATCTCATAACCATCATCCTTCATCAGTGAAGCCACGATCTCGCTGTCAGAAAAATTCATCTGGCAGCCGTAGGTCTCTATGTATGCTTTTTTTATTGCTTTCAAATCCTTGATAAATAATACTTTCCGGTGGGCAAAAATAAGTAAAAATATATGCTGCAAAAGAAACAATTTTGACTAATTTTTGTTTCACCCATGTTCGTAACATATTAATTGTATTACTTTTGTCCCAATTTTTTAGGGGACATTTTCCAATTTCAGGTATAAATAAGTATGGCAACAAAGAATCTGGTTATCGTAGAGTCACCTGCTAAGGCAAAGACTATTGAAAAGTTTCTGGGCAAGGATTTTCTTGTGAAATCAAGCTTTGGACATGTAATGGATCTTTCTGAGAGCGACATTGGAGTAGACATTGAAAACGGGTTTATTCCGCAATACAAGATCGCAAAGGACAAGAAAAACGTTGTCAGCGAGCTGAAAAAACTGGCAGATGGTGCAGAGACCGTATGGCTTGCAACTGATGAGGACCGTGAAGGGGAAGCTATTTCCTGGCACCTGGTGAACGCACTGGAGCTGGATGAGAAAAACGTGAAGCGCATTGTGTTTCATGAGATCACCAAAACAGCGATCACTGAAGCCATCAGCAAACCACGTAGCATCGACCGCAACCTGGTGAACGCACAGACTGCCCGTCGTGTGCTCGATCGCCTGGTGGGATATGAGCTTTCTCCCTTGCTCTGGAAAAAGGTCAAGCCGGCACTTTCAGCAGGACGCGTACAATCTGTTGCTGTGCGCCTTATCGTGGAACGGGAAGAAGAGATCAAGAACTTCGATACCACCTCCAGCTACAGGATTACAGCCAAGTTTTACCTGAAAGATGGCGACAAAGAAATCATTGTTTCAGCTGAATTGCCCAAAAGGTTCACGGCCAAAGAAGAGGCTGAAGACTTTTTAAATAAATGTATTGGTGCCGATTTTAGCGTAAG
Source organism: Bacteroidales bacterium (assembly GCA_029942245.1). GTDB lineage: Bacteria > Bacteroidota > Bacteroidia > Bacteroidales > B18-G4 > B18-G4. The sequence goes on from JAOZTN010000085.1 coordinate 8,514, forward strand.
CGGAGTAGAAAAGAAGCCTGCCAAGAAATCACCTGCACCACCATTCACAACCTCCACCCTGCAACAGGAGGCCAGCCGTAAGCTCAGCTTTCCTGTAGCTTATACCATGCGCATCGCGCAGCAGCTCTATGAAGCCGGTTATATCACCTATATGAGAACTGACTCGGTGAATCTTTCGAACATGGCCCTGGCCATGGCCAATGAAACGATCACCAATAACTGGGGTGAGAATTATGTGAAGATCCGCAAGTACAGGACCAAAGCTAAAGGTGCTCAGGAGGCGCATGAAGCCATCCGCCCAACCTTTATTAACAATGAAAGTGTGAAGGCCGACAAACCTGCCATGAAATTATATGAGCTGATCTGGAAGCGTACCATCGCATCACAGATGGCCGATGCACAACTGGAAAAAACCAATGTCACCATCGATATTTCAAGCATGGATGAAAAATTCATGGCCAAAGGTGAAGTAGTGACCTTCGACGGATTCCTGAAAGTATATATCGAAGGCAGTGACGACAAGAAAGATGAAAATGGTAACGGATTCACCCTTCCTCCATTAAACAAAGGAGATGTGCTCCTTCCACAAAGCATCCTCGCTACACAGCGATTTACCCAGCATCCGCTGCGCTACACAGAAGCCAGTCTGGTGAAAAAAATGGAAGAACTTGGCATCGGAAGACCGTCTACCTATGCACCAACCATCTCCACTATTCAGAAGAGAGGGTATGTGAAGAAAAACGACAAACCCGCCATGGTGAGGGAGTACGTGAAACTTAGCCTGAGCGACGAAAAGGTGTCGGAAAAAACCGAAACCGAAAAAGTAGGTGGCGATAAAGGCAAACTGATCCCAACCGACCTGGGAACCGTGGTAAACAGCTTCCTGATGCAGTATTTTATGGATATCCTGGATTACAATTTTACTGCTGATGTAGAGAAGGAGTTCGACCGCATTGCCAATGGGCAGAAGGAGTGGAATGAAATGCTGGAGGCCTTCTACGGCCCCTTCCACGACAAGATCAAAGATACCCTGGAAACCTCCAAAAAGTTCAGCGGAGAGAAGCTGCTTGGCGAGGATCCCAAGACCGGAAAGAACATTTATGTGAAGATTGGCAAATATGGCCCTATGGTGCAGCTCGGTGATACCAGTACCGAAGAGAAGCCCCGCTTTGCCGGCCTGAACAAAGACCAGAGCATTAACGACATCACCCTGGAAGATGCACTTGCACTCTTCAGCTTCCCAAAATCTGTTGGAGAATATGAAGGCCACGAGATGACCGTTGCGCTCGGTAAGTTTGGCCCCTATGTGAAGCACAACAATGCTTTCTTTGCCCTGGAAAAAACCGATGAGCCATCCGGCGTAACAGAAAAAAGAGCCATAGAGCTTATCGAAGCCAAGCGGCTGGAAGACAAGAACCGTATTATCAGGGAGTTTGAAGAAAATAAAGATGTGAGGGTACTGCGCGGACGCTACGGCCCATACATCTCCATCGGAAAGAAAAACTTCAAGATCCCTAAAGGTACAGAGCCCGAAGGCCTGACGCTGGAAGACTGCATTAAGATCTCTGAAGACCCCAAGAACGAGCCCAAGAAGCGCAAAGGCGGCAGATCAAAAAAATAATAGATTTTCGATCCACGTTCTTCGTCCATTTTCTGCTATCTTTGAAACTCTAAAAGCAGAAGATGGACATAGCTATCTATTTTAAGGCAGTAGATACTGATACGCTATTCAGCGATATCGGTGATCCCGGAAAACGTTACGCAGACATTGTCGACATTCACCGGAAAGAAGGAAGTTTTCCCGACCTTTCCGATGCCGATATTGCCATTTTTGGCGTATCGGAAGACCGCAATGCCATCAATAATGAAGGTTGTGCATATGGTGCCGATGTGGTACGAAAACACCTGTACAGACTGTTTACCGGAAACGAGGAGGTGAAGATCGCCGACCTGGGAAATATCATGCAAGGCAATACTGTTGACGACACCTACTTTGCGGTGACCAATGTGGTGGAAGGCCTGGTAATGAATAATATTATCCCGGTGATCATCGGTGGCGGACAGGATCTGACCTATTCCGTATACCGTGCCTACGAGCACCTGGGACAGATTATCAACATTGTGGCTGTCGACCCAGAGTTTGACCTTGGCAATGACAGCAATGATATCGATTCACAATCCTACCTCAGCAAGATCATCCTTCATCAGCCCAACTACCTCTTCAATTATACCAATGTTGGTTATCAGAGCTATTTTGTAAATAAAGATGCCGTGGGCCTGATGAACAAGCTCTACTTCGACATTTACCGTCTGGGTAATGTACGTGACAATATGGATGATGTGGAGCCTGTGGTACGGAATGCCGACCTGGTGAGCATCGATATTTCCGCTGTTCGCAGCGCCGATGCCCCCGGTAATGGCAATGCCCTGCCGAATGGCTTTGCCGGAGAAGAGCTTTGCCGCATCGTTCGCTATGCCGGCTTGAGCGATAAACTATCCTCTATCGGATTTTACGAATACAACCCCATCTACGATCCCCGTGAACAAACCGCTATGCTCATCAGCCAGGCCCTGTGGTATTTCCTTGAGGGCTATTACCAGCGCAAGGACGACTACCCGGCACGTGCCCGCGACAAATATGTAAAGTTCCATGTGAAGATACAGGATCACAAGGAAGAGATCATCTTTTATAAGAGCAAACTGAGCGAACGCTGGTGGATGGAAGTACCCGTTGAGACCGAGCTTATGACCAAGTACGAGCGCCACTATATGGTGCCCTGCTCCCATTCCGACTACGAAAACGCCATGGACAACAATATTCCCGACCGCTGGTGGCAGGTTTATCAAAAAATGATGTGATTTTTTTGTGGTACAAGGTATCAGGTACAAAGTACAAGGACCCTTAACCTCCCGGTATCCGGCACCCTGAGCCCAAAACCCCTTATAAATACCCGGTAATATCTTCCGTGATTACACCATTTTTCTACGTGAATTCCCGTATTTTAAGCGAGCCCTATTGACTTAGCAAGGCTTTGATGTTATCTTTATTAGGACCTAACCACGAATAGGTTTATTGCCCAAACATTTTTCCCGAATCTTGCCTGACCAAGCCTGTGTTCCGTTATTCAATTAGTGCCTAAAGTGCGCTGGTCTCTCGACTACACTCGGGATGACAAGTGTTTTAATCGAAGTTGAGGCATGTATTGTTTGGATTATTGAAATTAAACCATCTATATGAAAGCCACTAATAGAGAGGGTTTGGGGCCCGTAAGTAAAAATATTTCTGAAAATACGTGTGACATTTTGCCAAATCCGGTATTAATAGATAAGGAGATGGCAGGAACAAAAGATGAAATACTCATTGAGGGGATCAAAACGCAAAATGAGCGCGTGATTGCCGATCTGTATAATCAATACTTCCCATCTATACGACATTATATCTACAGGAATAATGGAAGTGTTGAGGATGCCAGGGATATTTTTCATGACGCCATTATAGTAATATTGGAAAAGGCCCACAACAATACCCTGGTCCTGAAGTGTTCGCTAAAAACATACATATACGCTGTATGTAGGAACCTTTGGTTGAAAAAAATCAATTCAGAGAAAGCAGAAGTAATCACGTATGGTGATGTAGAAGATACCCTTGCGGGAGCCGTTGTCATTGAAGAACATTTTTATGATATTAACAGGGCCCACCTACTCTTTCAAAAGCATCTTGTTCGCATGAGTCCGACATGTAGAAAATTAATACAGTATTTCCTGGAAGGAATGTCGTTCAATGAAATTACCAAAGTCATGCAATATGAGAATGAAAGCTATGCCCGAAAACGCAAGTACAGATGTGTGAAGCTCCTAATTAAAAGAATTAAAACTGACCCTGACTACAATACTATATACGATGACGAGCATTGATAAATATTTACACGAGTTTGAGGCCTATTTCAACGGTGATCTAAATGCCGAAGAGAAAAGGGCTTTTGAGGAAGCATTAAGTCACAATTCGGAAATGGACGCAGCCTGGAAAGAGTATCGTTCTATGATGGATGCATTTTCCAAGAAAGAAGCTATTTCACTTAGACTTAGTCTTAACAAAATATTTTACAGCCAGCAACATGATAGGAAAGTCTTGGGCCTGACCAATAATTTGTGGCTCCGCTTGTCTGTCGCTGCTGTCATTATTGTAATTATGGGCTGTTTGTTATACTTTTTTTGTTCCAGCAGAGATCCGTTTCAGTCTGTAAATGGCATCCAATACACTAAAACGGTAGATTCCCTGGGGGCTACCCAACCAGGTCGTTCCCATGATAACATTTTACTAGATAATGATTCCGTTACCGGCACAAAAATCCAGAATCAGCCCACGCCAATACAGATAGCATCTATTTATGATAGTAAAGAATATCAAATCTCTCCTGTATTTGCTGAATTACTGCATAATGTATACCGGGGTAATTGGTTCAGTTTAACCAGCCCGGAGGATTCGACAATATTCCGTTCCGGTGATAGCATTGTATTTAAGTGGGAAACAGACATTCAAGAACCTATGTACTTTGATCTCCTGGATCGTTATGGGAACGTGGTATTCAGGAAAAAGTTTGCTGTTGAAAGCCCCTGGATATTTAAACCAAGTTTAACACCATCCATATATATGTTCAGGTTTTCAACAGAGGATCAGCCTGTATGGATGGGGGTAATGGTGGGGGTG
>JAOZTN010000086.1:0-12750 GCA_029942245.1 Bacteroidales bacterium
ATTTGTGGGGAGAGGAGGATTCGAACCTCCGAAGGCTTAGCCAACAGATTTACAGTCTGCCCCGTTTGACCGCTCTGGAATCTCCCCGTAGTTCTTGTAACTGCCAAATAATGAGCCGATGGAGGGATTCGAACCCCCGGCCGGCTGATTACAAATCAGCTGCTCTGGCCAACTGAGCTACATCGGCATTTCTTTACTTTCAATAAATAAAAAACAGACCCTTCGTGAAAAAGGTCTGCAAAAATATAAATTATATATAATATAACAAAGTAAATTTAGAAAAAAAAACGATAAAAAATCAATATTTCTTTCTAACCTTCTCCTTATGCTTGGTTAATTGTTTTTTCAATGCATCTACAGCCTGGTCTGTAGCCTCCTCAAAAGTATTGCTTTCTTTCTTGGCAAAAAGGTCGTAACCCCTTATTTTTAAGCGGATTTCCGTTATTTTATTCTCTCTGTCTGCCTTGTTCGAAACTTTAAGTGAAACTTCCCCTCCAATAATGCCGTCATAGAAGCTCGTTAACTTGTCAATTTTCTGCTCAATAAATGTTTCGAGTTTTTTGTCTGCTTTGAAGTGTACTGAATTGATCTTAACCTGCATAGTATATCCTCCTATATTAGTAATTGTATATATTAGTATAAGACCTGTTCCTGTCAAGCCCTGGGGTGGGCTTGCTGGTAGATCTTTTTGAGTTTCTCAACAGTATTATGTGTGTATATCTGGGTTGCGGCAAGGCTGGCATGACCCAGAAATTCTTTGATGGCATTCAGGTCGGCGCCATTGTTTAACATATGTGTAGCAAAAGTATGCCTGAGTATGTGAGGGCTTTTTTTACTCAGTGTTGTTACCATGCCAAGGTATTTATTCACGATCCTGTAAACCAGTTTAGGGTAAAGCTTTTTGCCTTTTTTAGTCACAAATAAGTAATCTTCTCCCTTGATTCCTTCACGATCCTTCATGACAAGATAAGCCCTCAAAGCTTCCTCCATTTTCTTTGTAAACGGAATAAGTCTTTCTTTATTCCTTTTCCCGTGAACTTTAAATGTGCTACCAGAAAAAGAGATGTCGGATGTCTTCAATTCTATAAGTTCAGCAAGCCTCATGCCGGTATTATAGAACACTTCCAGTATCAATTTATCCCGATAGCCAGTAAAATCATCATCAAAGCTGATCTTATCGAAAAGGTTATTCATCTTTTCCTCTTCAATAAAACCGGGATTGCGACTGGGAGTCTTAGGTGAGATCACAACCAGGGTAGGGTTGTGGTCGATGAGTTTGCTTCTCTGCAGATATTTGTAAAACGACTTCAATGTGCTCAGTTTTCGTAAAACGGAACGTTCAGACAGGCCGGAATCCATCAGGAATACCATCCATGAGCGGATTTGATGATGCCCTGCCTGAGTAACATCTGTCATGTTATATTGTTCAAGAAGAAAACTGCTGAATTGGTTGAGGTCTTTGCTGTATGCCAGTATGGTGTGCTGTGAGTATCTTTTTTCGAAACTGATATATTCAATGAAATTATCCTGCACCATCTAGTTCTGTAAAAAAAAAAGAAGAAATCCTGACTCAAATATAATCAAAAAATGATTTGAATCAAAATTTCTTCCCGCTTAAATCTGCGCCAAAGGGGATTATCCCTGATCTGCGTCTCTAAGTTGCTGAATATAGATTGCCTTCAGCTTCATTTCCCTGTTTACGATAGAAGGCTTGGTGTACTTCTGGCGTTCTCTTAATTCTTTGACTACGCCTGTTTTTTCAAATTTGCGTTTGAATTTCTTGAGTGCCTTGTCAATGTTTTCGCCTTCTTTAACTGGAATGATAATCATAAAAAATACCTCTTTTGTTAAATGATGTTGTTTGAATTTCGAATTTCGGGTGCAAAAATAGCTGCTTTTGCTGAAAAATCAAAACATATTATTTATTTTAAATTTTCCAGCAGGAAACCCGTTAGCTTGGTATACAGGTGGAAACGGGTGTTTCCACCATAAATACCATGGTTTTTGTTTGGATAGATCTGCAAGTCGAATTGCTTGTCTGATTCTACCAATGCTGTGATTAGATCAATGGTATTCTGAACATGCACATTATCGTCAGCAGTACCATGCACAAGCAGGTATTTCCCTTCCATCTGATCAGTAAAATTGATGGGGGAGTTGTCTTCATATCCATCAGGGTTTTCCTGAGGTGTACGCATAAATCTTTCAGTATAGATATTGTCATAATATTTCCAGTTGGTTACCGGTGCCACAGCAATACCAACGTCAAAAATGTCAGCACCTTTGGTCATGCACAAAGTTGCCATGAAACCACCATAGCTCCAGCCAAATATTCCAATATGCTTTTCATCTACCCAGGAGAGTTTTGCGAGATATTTTGCTGCAGATATTTGATCCATGGTTTCATATTTACCAAGCTGCAAATAAGTCATCTTTTTGAACTCTTCACCACGCGCACCGGTTCCTCGGTTATCGACAGATATACATACGATTCCTTGTTGGGCAAGCAACTGGTACCAGAGCTGACCGCCGCCCCAGCTATTTTGAACAGTCTGCGAGCCCGGACCGCCATATACATACATAAGAACGGGATATTCCTTTGCAGGATCAAAATCAGGAGGAAGTATCTTCCATGCATTCAGGGTGAGACCCTCTTCAATCGGAAGATCGAAAAACTGTCGCTCACTAAAGCCAAATTCCTTGAGTTTATCCATCAAGTCTGTATTTTCTTCAAGAACCCGGATCACCTTTCCATTGGCCTTGTTTACAGTGATATAGGGTGGTGTATTTGCATCGCTGAAAGTGTTGATGTAATAGTCGAAATTTTTGCTGAAGCTAGCATGATTACTTCCCTCTTTAGGCGATAGTACCTCCATCTCACCATCAAGACTGGCCGCCATAAGATCACGGTTGAGAGGGGAAGATTTAGCTGCCTCAAAGATCACTCGTTTCCTTTTGGCGTCATATCCCTGCAGACTTGTAACATCCCAATCACCGGATGTGAGTTGCTTTATTAAGGTGCCTTGAATGTTATAATAATAGAGGTGGTTATAGCCACTCATCTCACTACTGATAATGAAATGTTCCTCATCGATGAAATCAAGGTCATCCGTGATGTCGATATAGTATTTGTTTTCTTCGGTATAAATAACATTGCTCGTACCGTTTTCTGCATCGACGAGCAATATCTCAAGTTTGTTTTGAAGGCGATTCAAGCTCTGAATTGCCAGGATACCGGGATTTGCACTCCATTTGATCCTGGGAATATATTGATCTGTTTTATTACCCACATCTGCAGTAAGCGTGTTGCCAGTCTTGAGGTCATATATGTGTATGCTAACCAGGGAGTTATCTTCTCCTGCTTTGGGATATTTATATTTATGCATTTCCGGGTACAGGTCACCCCATAATTGCATTTCGTACTCCACTACATCGCTTTCGTCGAAACGGTAGAAGGCAATTTTGCTTCCGTCGGGTGACCAGAAAAATCCTTTTGTGAATCCAAATTCTTCTTCATATACCCAATCAGTAGTTCCATTGATCACATAGCGGTCTTTACCATCCAATGTGAGTTGTTTTTCTTCTCCTGTAAGAAGGTCTTTTACAAAAAGATTGTTTTCGCGTACAAAAGCAACTTTTCTCCCGTCAGGTGAGAAATCTGCCAGGCGCTGTTTACCATTAGCCGATAGGGCATTAAGTATTCCTTTTTGGATATCCCAAACATAGAAATTGGATTTGCTGGACCAACGGTATATGGATTCTGTTTTTGTAGGGATTAAGAGTTTTTGCTCATCCTTGCTGAAACTATAGCCTCTCAGGGGGATTGGGAGGCTATCACCTTGCGGAATCAGTTGATTTCCTTTAACAAGGGTATCAATTAAATTGCCTGATTTATAGGAGTATAGGAGGATGTTTCCGGCTTTATTCGTGGAATAATGCTTCCCATCTGTCATGGAGTTAAGTCCGTGTACCCCGTGAGCCCTGAAGGAATTCCTTTTCACGGTATTCTCCAATGTGAATGCTTTTTCATTTTCCTGGGCAACTAAAGTGAAAAAAAATAGTCCGGTAATTAGGGAAAAGAGTAATTTTTTCATATATTTGATTTAGAATAAACGAATGAGATTGCAAAGATATAATAATCGTAAAAGTCCATGCTATTAATTTATTCTGATTATACATAATGGAACAGAGATTTTTATTATTTTCACATTCTCAAAATAAACAAACCAAAATATTATTTCGCTTATATATGGTAACTTATAAGGGAAGTAAACGTAAGAATAGAACCAAAATTAATTAAGGCAATCCCTTACTAATCTGAGAACTGTCATGAAGCGTAAAATTTCTTTACTTATTCTCATTAACTTACTGCTGACATGCGGAATATCCGCTCAGGATATGGATTTTTCTCAGTGGTATAACAATCCTACTTATTATAACCCGGCATATGTGGGTTTAACAACTGGTTTAAAGGCAAGATTTACTTACCGGAGGCAAATGGTCAATATTCCGGCAAGTTTCAGGACGTACTCGTTTTCAGCAGATATTGCTGAGCGTAACCTTCCTGGTGCTGGTGGTATCGGTATCATCGTTGCTAACCATAGTGCCTCGCAGGGTCTGGTCAACCATACTGTCGTCGGGCTGATACCTTCAGTCAGAGTACCTATTGCAGAATATATGGTCATGCAATTAGGTGTGCAGGTTGCCTGGGTACAGAAACGTATAAACTGGGACAATCTGATCTTTCCTGATCAGCTGGACCCAAGGTATGGGAATATATACCCTACCTCGTTTATGTCACCCAATGCCAATAAGGTATCATACGCTGACTTTAGCGCAGGTTTGCTATTCCAGTTTAAGGGAAGCAATGTTTCCGGTACTTTTGGTGCTTCATTGGCCCACCTTACCAGGCCGAATGAGTCCTTTTATGAAGGTACATCACCGCTGGCACGTAAGTGGGTTGCTCATATTGACCTGCTCTGGGATTTCGATGAGAACAAGGGTTTTTACAGACGTTCATCAAAATTTAAGATCAATCCGGGATTCATATATCAAAGTCAGGCTAAGCTCAGCACTTTCGCATTTGGTTCCAATTTCTATTTCACAAATGTTTACATTGGACTCTGGTATAAGAATGAATCATTCGAGTATACAACTTACAGCCTCCTTCAGATCATGGCCGGGGTCAAGATACCAGTTGGCGATCAAACCAATATCAAGTTGATGTATAGCTACGATTTCGTGATCTATCCGGAATATTCATTTGCCGGCCCAACACACGAGATCACCCTCATTATGGAGTTTGACGATATCTCACTCTTCCAGCCAAAGGTTATCGGTTCAGCCCGTTACCGTCATGGCAATGCCCCTATGGAATGTTCACCATTCTAGGCTAGAAAGAATTTAATAGAAAAGGCAGGCAGAATATCTTCTGCCTTTTTTTATTCCCTTACTTTCCCAACAACGAGAACAAGGCCTTTCCGTATCTCAACACGGCAAGCTTATCACTTTATCATCCGGCTTTCTATAAGCAGGATGAATATTATTTCTACATGTTTGTGTCTGTGAAGCTTACGCACGTATGTATTATTTATTTGGATAGGAGTGGAGTCCTTGCAGGCAGTAGAGAACTTAGGCATTTGTTAATACTGCAGTCCATAGATTGGTAATACCGATATACAATTAAATATTCTCCAAGCTATTTGGTACTTGTTACTCCAAAGCTGTTGCTTGTTGTTTGTTACTTAACCCATGTTTGCTATTATCAACTATGTTTCCACTCCTGATATTTAGTGCAGCAGAGTTCTATAAAAAAAGCCCCGCAAAATGCGAGGCTTTGGATATTTCATGTTGAATATGATTATCGAATAACGGTAATTGTTCCGGAGGTCTCAACGTTTCCATCTTTGTCAGCCATTCCACGCCATATCGATCCATCGATAAATGTAGCAGATGCTTTCCAGATGTAGTTCCCCGGACCAACAAGTTCTTCATCTTTATTATTGTCCTTCCATCCCTTCCAGCCTTCAGCAGGCTTACCATTAGATAAGTTTTCGGAAGACCATAATAAATTTCCCCAAAGGTTATATACTGCAACTCTGTACTTTTTGATGTTAACGCCAACCGGTCTCCATACCTTGAGGCCCTCAGGTCCATTTGGGATAAATGCACTTGGCATGTACAGGCTCTTGAAGAGAAGTGTATACTCAATTACAGTAGAATCAGGACATCCATAATCATTATATGCTACCAGGGTGATGGTATAGGTGCCATCTTCAGTATAGTTAGCTACAGGACTGAATTCAATGGATGTTTCACCGTTACCAAAGTCCCAGTCATAGTATTCTGCGCCTTCTGTGAGGTTTTCAAGGAGAACCTGTCCCTGTACCCCCAGATAAACATCAACCAGGTTGACATCAGAAAGAGGTACTTCGTAAACCTCAACGGTTTTTTGTACCGTATCACGGCATTGATTCAAGTCTTCAACCATTAAGCTGACTTCATATGTACCGGTTGAGGAATAGGTGTATGTAGGATTGCTGATCACTGAGGTGTCACCAAGGACATCTGAGTCGCCGAACGACCAGTCCCATCTGTAGATATCAGCACCTGAGATAATGGTCTCATCGAAAAACTCAGTAGGAGTATTCAGACAGCCAGTGTTGTTTGAGAAATCAGCCTCAGGTGGTTCATATATAACTACCTCCTGCTTGATGGTATCATAACAACCTTCATCAGAATACACAATAAACTCAACGTCGAAATTGCCGGCGTAAGGATACAGATAGGATGGGTTCTCAAGGGTAGAGGTGTCGTTTTCACTGGAAAGATCACCGAAATCCCATTGCCATCCAATGATGTTGCCACCATTGTCTTCAGCCAGGCTCTCAAAGAGAGTGATTTGATTTGAACAATTCATAAAACTGGCGAAATCAGAACTGGGTGATGCACTAATATCAACATCCATAAAAGCAGTGTCAGTATATGCAATACCATTAAGGTTTGCATTGATGATAAAAGCAACATTGTATACACCTGCGGTATCGAATACATGGCAGATTGTATCTGGCCTGGATGAAAAGATATCTGTATTCCCATCTCCATAGTCGAGGATCCATTCGCCTATTCCGCCTGATGACCCATAAAACATGCTGTTATTCACAAAGCATACTGGGTACCTGGAACAGAATGGCGGATCAATAACTTCAAATTCTGCAGAAATACAAGCTCCTTTATAAACCGGCTTAACAATAGAGTCAACACAACCAAGGTAATTCGATACCCTGAGGGTTACATAATAAGTACTGTCATTGGCAGGATAGTAATGTGTAGGATATTGATCAGTTGAAGTATTGGCTAATCCTGAAGCAGGATCACCAAAGTCCCAGTACCATGACTGGATAAATGTTCCATTACCTGCAGAAAGGTCATAAAAGCTGGTGTAGCTGTCGCAATATGCGGTATCAGCTACGAAATCAGGTGATGGTAATGAATCTACCACAATAGTTTGATATGTCGAAGCTTCACAACCATTTTCATCTTCTGCATAAAGAGTCACCAGGAATATACCGGGAGACATGAAGAGATGTGAAACGGTATCATTTGGAGTCGCAAATATTGGGGTTCCATCACCGAAGTCCCATCTCCATGCAGCGACGGAGTCAGATGCCGGCATAAAGGTTCCCTGGAAGTTTGTGCGCTCCCTGAAACAAACCTGGTCAGCTGTGAAGTCGACGCTTAGCTGTCCATAGAGACAGATTGTGTCTGTATAAGTATCTGTACACTGGTTCCCGTCAGTTACAGTAAGGTTAACAATATAGCAAGTATCAAGTTCGTCGTAAATATATGCAGGATTGATCTCTGATGAAAAATACCCATCATCGAGTTCCCACTCCCATGATTGCAGCGGACTTCCACTTGAACCTATATTGGATTCATCATTAAATTGTACCTGCCCCGGAGGATCACAAAACTGGGTGAATGAGTAGGAGGCTTGTGGTACATCAAATACTTCCATCCATTGTCCCTGCTTAGCCGAACATCCATTATTATCTGTTACGGTAAGTTCGACAAAGTAATTATCTATGGCCGAGAATACCCAGGGTGCATATTGCAGGTCTGAGGTATCGCCTGGAGCAAACCCCGGGTCGTTGAACTTCCAGAACCACTGGTTAATAACAGCAGCACCAGGAAGTGATTGATCTATAAAGTATGTCGTGTCACCGAAACATCCGGCAGAGAATGTAAAGTCAGGTGTTGGGATCTCGAGCACGTTTACCGGTAGTATCACTGTATTGGTGCAACCGGCTGTATCTGTAATTGTGAGGCTTACATCAAAGGTACCGAAAGTCGTAAACATATGCCATGGGTTTGGCATGGATGAGGTATCGCTTGTACCTGAAGCCGGATCACCGAAGTCCCAGAAATAACTCATTACTGTAGAGACATTCGTTGTGTCGGGATCAACAAAGAAATATGCTGTATCGTTCTGACAAACACCCCCCGGAGGGCTCACAAGGAAATATACGGGTGGTGGAGCATAAATCTCTACTGAATGTGATATAGTATCATAACATCCGTTAGCATTCATCACTTCCAGGAATATATTATATGTACCGGGAGATGAGAACAGGTGATACGGGTTTTGAAGGTTTGATATGTTGTTTGAACCAGATGCAGGATCGCCGAAGTCCCAGGCCCAGGCCTGTATGTCGGTTCCAAAACCTATAGATTCGTCGAAGAACTGTATCAGGTTGCCATCACAGCGGGGTCCGCCGGCAGTAAATTCTGCCTGTGGTGATATGCTAACAGTTACTTCCCTGGTTATAGAGTCTGTACAACCTGCATTGGATGTGATAACCAGCGAGGCAATATAAGATCCGGCTGCAGTATAGGTATGACTTACATTCGGAGGATCTGGGAATAATACAATAGTATCAAAGCCGTCACCGAAGTACCAGTGCCATTCTGTTACCCATCCACCCGGTGCGCTTGAAAGGTCGAAGAAGTCGACTGAACTGTTTACACATGAAGGAGCAGATGTGTTGAAATCTGCATAAGGCAGTGGATTAACGGTCATGGTATACGTAGCTGTGCTGTCACAACCATTGTCATCCATGCCGGTAAGGGTCACATTATACGTGCCCGGAGAAGCATAAACATGCTGTGGATCCTGCAGTACGGATGTTCCTCCGTCTCCGAATGTCCATTGCCATGTAACAATATTTACTGATCCTGACCCATAAAAGTTAGCTACAGCATTTACGCAAACAGTATCTGCGTCCGTTGTGATCTGTACATCGGGAAGTGGGTTTACTGCAACAGGATATGTTACAGTATCTGTACATCCATCTGTATTTGTTACGATCAGCAGAACATCAAAACTGCCACCTGTGCTAAAGATATGAGAAGGGTTTTGTAATGTAGAAATATTATTTACACCTGAAGCAGGGTCACCAAACTCCCAGTACCAGCTAAAAAGGCTGTTTCCGCCATTGATGGAGGATAGATCGTTAAATTGAACCGGTTGTTGGTTACATGCAGGCGTATAGTTAAAGTCAGCAATCGGATTTGCAACTATGATCACATCCCTGAAAGTAGTATTGGTACAACTATCGGAATCGGTCACAGTAAGTGTTACCTGAAAAGTTCCTGGGTTGCTATACATATGTGCCACGTTGGGGTCACCAGGGAAGATCACATTTTGTGAAGTTCCGTCGCCGAAATCCCATTGCCAGCGGGCGATATAGCCATTCGGGCTTGTGGAGATGTTGGTGAAGTGAACTGAATCGTTCAGGCAAACAGGTCCGTCATGGAAAAAGTTTGCTGTTGGCAAAGGATTCACAGTCACCGGGTATGAAACCGAGTTTGTACATCCGTTAGTATCTTCTATTGTCAGTGTGGCATTGTATGTGCCAGCTGAAATATAAGTGTGTATAGCATCTTGTGTAAAAGCTACACCACCATCGCCAAAGTCCCAGGTCCAGGCTGTTGCATAAGGTGCAATTGAACTGGTACCAAAGAAATTCGTTATATCATTAAGGCAGGTTGGGTCAGGATTGAATGTGTAATCCACATCAGGGATGCTCCCAACGTTGACAATGTTTGTATCGGCATTGATACATCCGTTATTATCAGTAACCCTCAATATTACCTGGTAGGCACCCGGCAGCAGGAAAGTATGAATAGGGTTTTGGATCGCAGAGCTAAACCCATCACCGAAATCCCACTCCCAGAGAGTAATAGGGTTGCCTGATGTCCCGAAAAAGGATGTTGCGCCTCCTAAACATGTAGGCTCAGGGTCCCAGGTGAAATACACGGTAGGCAAATCAGGAGCTTGAACAGGAAACGAGAATACATCCTGGCAAGTGGTGCCAGCGGAGTCAGCTGTTACTGTCAAAGACGCTATACCGATAAATCCGGGTGCATAGGTATGCAGAGGGTTTTGGATGATGGAAGTATTCCCATCCCCGAGGTCCCAGTCCCAGGAAACGATAGTATAGGTCGGTGTGGTTGATGACAGGTCAATAAATTGAGCCTCGGAACATGTGGTAAATGTCAATGTAAAATTTGATGTTACACTGCATTGCGCCTTGGCATTGTTAGATCCCGCCAGGAGAAATAAGAGGAAAAACAAAATGTTAAACGGGATTAACTGTCTCAGTTTGTGTTTAGCTTCCATGTTGCGCTCTGATTTTGGTTTTGTTATTGCTTATGAGCACCTTATGTATGCAAATTTACGTCGGTGCTTCATACCTTAATTATTATTTATTCTATTACGTACAATTATATAAAAAGGTTCTGCAAAATACATTATTAATTCAAACCTTTATATTAGTAATATTACTTCCTGATGCAAGTGATATTACTTAGTTTTTTCTTTCCTGTTTCGGCTGATCACTGCCGGCAACTTATCAGCTGATAAACGCTTGGCGATGATCGTCTTCTGATCATCCAGTAAATATATTACCGGAGTACTATAAATATCATAAAGCCTGTGATAATCTCCAGTGAGGCTGATATTCCCATTTACATTGATCCAGTCAAGTTCATGTTTGGAGATATAATTCTTCCACTTGCTGAAAACCGTATCTGTATTTACGGCATAAATCTTCATATCGATGTCAGTATTCTTATACTGTTCATTGACTGTTTCTACTTCTTTCTGGCATTCCCCACATGAGCTTGACCAGAAGAACAAAATAACATACTGAGCTTCTACTTCATGAAGGCTTATCAGTTTGTTTGCAGTATCAGCCATGACCAGGGCAGGAGCATAGGCTCCGATCAGCACATTGCGCATTTGATTAACACGATTGATCATATTCTGCTGAACGATAGGGTTTAACCAATCATAACTTTGCTCTGTGAAGTATGTATCGACCATGTGTACGAAGATCTTATCATAGCTCATCACCTTGGATGTTTCATAGGTATTGGTAAAATACCAGAGCAGGTAATTTCGCATTTCAGATTTTTCGCCGGTTTTCGCGATCATGACATCAATTTCGTTTATGAGGCTGTCGGGGTGACCCGGCAACACATCATTCATATACCTTTCAAGCTTTTTATGGAAGACCGGGGTCCGCAGAAAGCGGTCATCGCCCAGGTCAACATACTCCCAATAATGATTCCTGTAATATAGATAAGCCGAAAGGCTGTCGTGGCGTCCGCCGGTATTAAAATATCCGGGAACTTCCGGTTCCCGCATCACATTAAACAACATGGCGGTGACCGAATTGGGATGCTCCTGGATCACCTGAAGCTTATAATCAATGCTTTCTTTGTTGATTTCATCCATTTCAGCCTGCAGTATAACAAGGCTATCGTTTCCTTCGGGTAGAGTCTGAATTTCAGAGCGAAGCTTCCTTATTTTTATATAGCTTGCCCTGTTATAATCCAGATAAGCATAAAACAGTTCATTTTCATCCGATCCTGTAAATTGTGCTTTTCCCGGTGAATCCATGAGATCCCGCGTGATTTCAAAATACTGATCATCACCCACCATGAATTCAAAAAGTTTTTTCTTCTGCAAGCTTACCAGAAAATAGACTCCTTGTTTCAAAGGTTTACCTCCGGAAAATTCAAGCATACCTTTATCTACAACTGCAGTGTCGGAGATAGCAAGCTTATCTCCAAAATAATTCCCCAGGTAGGCAATATTATCCTGATAACCATCTAACTGCATATTAATATGGTAACCGGCTTCCTGTCCCGAAAAATGAAAATAGAAGAGAAGTGTCAGTATGGATAAACAGACCTTTTTCATGTTGCCTTATAAAATGAAAGAATTCAAATGTAAAAATAGAAATAATTCTTATTTTTGCAACAATAATTTTGGGATGTTAGTTCAGTTGGTTTAGAACGCATGCTTGACAGGCATGAGGTCACTGGTTCGAATCCAGTACATCCCACTAAAAAGCCGCTCGAAAGGGTGGCTTTTTCATGTTTTGGAGGCTTTTTGTAAAAAAAATGCAATTTTTTTTATTATTTTTAGACCTTTCTATTATTCACATTATCAGACAGTAAGCCTGTTTTTCTGATTCTTTTTTACATTTTATTTGATTTTATTTTTGATGTGTAGGGTTACCTTTTGCCCTTTCTCCGTATTAATAAGTGTTTGAGGGGGTAAAGGTCCTCAGGCAATCAACAATCAAAAGTCTTAATTCAATTATTTAAAAAGCTTTATCAGATGAAAACTTTCGAAGAAAACCTGACCAACATCGCAATTCTTAGTGAAGTAGAAATGAG
>JAOZTN010000087.1:0-8254 GCA_029942245.1 Bacteroidales bacterium
CTCCTTCGAGATGACACCGCTCCATTTTCTTACCAGAAATCAGTAGCCAGTAACCAACTTTTTATCCTTAACTTTGTCTAACAAGTATAAATCATGAAATTGACATCCCAAATAAGGCTTTTACTGGCTATTTTTATTCTGATCAGCCAGGTGCTTCCTGCTCAAAATAGCAGGCAATCATTCTCAATCAAAGGGCTACAAGGAGAAAATTACCTCTACCCCTTTGCCGGTGGCATGAACGCATGCCAGTTTGGGGAAGTCGATATAGACAGGGATGGCATCATGGACCTGCTGGTTTTCGACCGTCATGGGAACAGGCTCATGCCATTCCTCAATGGCGGTGTTGAAAACCAGATTGATTATTCCTACGCCCCGCAATATATTTCCGAATTCCCGGAAATCTTTCACTGGATCATCTTCATCGACTACAATATGGATGGGAAAAAGGACATCTTCACTTATAACCCTCAGATACCGGGGATACTGGTGTACAAGAATACCTCTACCAGCGAACTACGTTTTGAACTGGTCATCACGCCCTACCTCACCTCATGGTATGGAAGTGGTTATGTAAACATACTGGTAACCTATGCCGATTATCCGGGCATCAGCGACCTGGATGGAGATGGTGATTTAGACATACTTACCTTCTGGGCCCTGGGATCTTTCGTGGAGATGCACAAAAATCTCTCCATGGAAACATACGGGCATGCCGATTCCCTCATCTATGAACGTACCACCTGGTGCTGGGGTGAGTTTGCAGAAAGTGAGGAATCCAACGACCTCTTCCTCGACACCTGCTTTGGCAGTAAGTACCTATTCCCTGAAGACCTTGCCGGCAGGGACAGGCATACGGGCTCTACCCTGCTGCTCACCGACCTGAACAACGATAACACCAAAGAACTTTTGCTGGGTGACGTGGATTACCCGCAACTGATTAACATGCTGAATGATGGCAGTCCGGAAAATGCTCACATTGCTTCTTATAATCATGCCTTTCCCAATGAAAACGATCCTTCCTGGATCTATTCGATGCCGGCAGCAGCGCTTATCGATGTGAATAATGATGGAATGAAAGACCTCCTGGTCTCCCCTTTCGACCCCAATCCTTTCGTAGTGCAGAACCATCGAAGCGTATGGCTTTACCTGAATGAGGGGAACAATGAATATCCCGACTGGCAGCTCAACACCAGAGGATTTTTACAAGAAGATATGATCGACATGGGCTCGGGCGCCTATCCGGTTTTTGCTGACATTAACCTCGATGGTTTGCAGGACCTGATCATTGGAAACTATGGCTTCTACAAGGATTCCTGGTATGACGCCTCCATGGCCCTGCATTCGGATTACGCCGGGCGGATGGCTATATTTATGAATGTAGGAACAGAAACTAATCCGGTATTTGATTATGTGACAGACAACTTTGGCCATATCAATGAAATGAATATTGTGGGTCCTTATCCTGCCTTTGGCGACATCGACTCCGACGATGATGCCGATATGATCGTTGGCCGGGACGACGGAACCCTGATGTTTTACAGAAACTGCTCCTGCCTTGGAAACCCGGAAGACTTCGACCTGGAAGAGGAAAACTATATGGGCATCGATGTGGGCGACTTCAGCACACCTTTCATCTTCGATATGGATGAGGATGGCCTGCTCGATCTTATCGTTGGTGAGCGGAAAGGGAACCTCAACTACTACAAAAATACCGGTGACAAGTATGAGCCAGTCTTCACCCTGGTGACCGACAGCCTCGGAAAAGTGGATGTGACGGATTACAACCTCTCATGGGATGGATACAGCAGCCCGTACATTTTCAGGGCCTCGGATGGAAAGATGCGACTGATCAGCGGTTCAGAACAGGGAATCATATATTACTACACCGATATAGAGGGAAACCTCCTGGGTGAATTTACATCCTCTGATGAACTTTGGAAAGAGGTCGACAGCCTGGAATTTGAGATCAATAAGGGCTATCGGACCTCTGCTGCCATTGCACAACTCAATGATGACGATTACCTGGAGCTGATGACTGGCAATTTCTCAGGCGGACTCAGGCTTTTTGGCACTCTCGACAATCCTGAAGTAACTATGGAAATTCCGGAAATTATCTCTGAACGACAGCCGGAACTCAAAGTATATCCAAACCCTGCTGCAACCATCATTCACTTGGAAACACCAGGATTCGATGGTTCTGAGAATATGACGGCCAGGATCTACGACATGCTTGGGAACGTAATCATTGAGAAAAGCTTCAGTGGTGCCGCTCTTGCTATTGATGTTGGGAATCTGCCGGAAGGAATCTATTTGTGCAGCCTCAGGGGCGAAACCTTTGGGCCGGTTTCTGCCAGAGTGATCATCAGCCGTTAGGCTTCTTCACGCTTAGCCTTTTCCTGCGCTTATTGATGCGTAACATCCCTTTCCCATAATCGATCACAGCGCCGTATTTCATCAGGATGTCGCTACCAATCACACCATCGATGGGTTCCAGTCCAAGTTCTTCGTAAGAATGATTCACATGGCTCATATCGAGAACAACGGCCGGGTATTTCCTCACCGTCAACTCCCCTATCATCAGTTCATCCAGGTAAAGAGCCTGGCTTTGCATATCTCTTGTACCCAGGCCGGTGGATTTCTGTTCATTCTCTTCGAGTTCCGGAGAATCATGAAAGAAACGATCGATCCTTTCCTTATCGAAGACCGAACGCGATGCCCCCGTATCTACCAGCATACGAGCTTGCACACCATTCACCATCACCGGGATCATCAGGTGAAAACCGTCTTCTTCAATAGCAGTAAGTTCCAATGGAATATACGAAGGCATAGATTTTACAAATTACAATATTCAATATACGGTATACAAATTTTGAACTCCCCAATCCAAAATAACTCAACACCCAACACTCAACACTCAACACCATGAATGCAAAGCACGAGTTAAAAGTTTGGTTTTAACGAATATTCCTTATAAAAATCTTCTATGATACTGACAGCTTCTTCTGCTGTATCAACCAGGTGGAAGATATTGAGTTCCTCAGGGCTGATGTTGCCTTCGGCAAGCAGTCGGTCCTTGATCCAGTCAATCAAACCACCCCAATATTCTTTGTCGACCAATATGATGGGGAAGCGTACCAGTTTATCTGTCTGCACCAGTGTCAGCGCTTCAAACAGTTCGTCGAGGGTTCCAAAACCACCTGGCAATACCACATAGCCCTGGGCATACTTCATAAAGATCACTTTGCGCACGAAGAAGAAGTCAAATTCGATCAGGTTTTCAGGATCGATAAAGGGGTTGGCCTTTTGTTCAAAAGGAAGTTTGATATTCAGACCCACTGATTTGCCACCGGCAAAATGAGCACCTTTATTAGCCGCTTCCATAATACCCGGGCCACCACCGGTGATAATCCCATAGCCTTGTTTAGTAAGAAGGTATGACACCTCCTCGGCAATCTTATAGTGCACATCGGAGGGCTTGGTTCTCGCCGATCCAAAAACCGACACACAGGGACCGATCCTCGCCAGTCGTTCAAAGCTCTGAACAAACTCAGCCATGATCTTAAAGATTTGCCATGAATCATAGGTCTTGATCTCATTCCAGTCCCTGGCCTTAATGGCTTTTCTGATCTTATCTTCTTCTGATTTTTTCATGATGTCTGTTTCGATGAGTTTGTAACATTTATCAACGTAATCTACATTGGAGCGTTATCTGTATTTATTGCCAGGTGCGGGGTACGGGGCACGAGATGCGAGAAATCAGAAATTATTAATTTGTTAACTTTCCACCAACCCAACACTCAAAACTCAACCCCCAACACTACTTATTACGAAGTTCTTCCTTTAAATATTTCGCAGTATAACTCTTCTTATTTTCAATGATCTCCTCCGGGCTGCCTTCACAAATGATCATGCCTCCACGATCGCCTCCTTCAGGCCCAAGGTCGATGATATGATCAGCAAATTTAATCACATCCATGTTATGTTCGATGATAAGTATGGTATTTCCTTTATTTACGAGTTTATTCAGCACATCCAGCAGCACCTTTACATCTTCAAAGTGCAATCCCGTTGTGGGCTCATCCAGGATATAAAGTGTTTTACCGGTATCTCTTTTTGACAACTCTGCAGCGAGCTTAACGCGCTGAGCCTCACCACCCGACAATGTTGTTGACTGCTGTCCCAGGGTGATATATCCCAGGCCGACCTCTTTCAGGGTTCTGATCTTCTGAATGATGGAAGGAATGCTGTCGAAAAATTCCACCGCCTGGTTGATGGTCATATCCAGCACATCGTTGACGGATTTGCCTTTATACCTGATCTCGAGTGTCTCCCTGTTATAACGTTTGCCGTTACAGGCTTCACACTGTACATACACATCCGGCAGGAAGTTCATCTCAATCAGCTTCAAACCCGCTCCCTTGCATGTCTCGCAGCGCCCTCCCTTTACGTTGAAAGAAAAGCGTCCGGGCTTATAGCCACGGATCTTGGCTTCGGGCAATTGCACAAAAAGTTTTCTGATCTCATCGAAGGCCTTGGTATACGTTACGGGATTAGACCTGGGAGTACGCCCTATGGGTGACTGATCGATCTCTATCACCTTGTCGATGTACTCCAGTCCGCTGATATCCTTATAAGGCAGGGGCTTTTTGTCGGAGCGATAAAAGAGGTTGCTCAGTATTGGGTACAGCGTTTCATTGATCAGCGTAGATTTTCCGCTTCCGGAAACCCCTGTCACGCAAGTAAAGGTACCCAATGGAATATCCAGGTCAACATTTTTCAGGTTGTTGCCCTCCGCTCCTCTGAGCAACATCCTGGCACCATTGCCTTTTCTTCGTTCCTCAGGAACAGGGATCTCTTTTTTTCCCGAAAGGTAGTCACAGGTAATGGTGTCGCAGTCTTTCATCTCCCCGGGAGAACCCTGACCCACAATTTCTCCGCCATGTAATCCGGCTCCCGGGCCTAGATCCACCACTTCATCTGCAGCAAGGATCATCTCCTTGTCATGTTCCACTACGATCACCGAGTTTCCAAGGTCGCGCAGATCTTTCAATGCGGTGATCAGCCGCAGGTTATCCCTGTGATGCAGGCCGATGCTGGGTTCATCCAGGATATAGAGCACATCTACCAGGCGCGAGCCGATCTGCGTGGCCAGCCTGATGCGTTGCGACTCTCCGCCGGAGAGACTACGTGCGGGCCTGTTCAGGGAAAGATAGTCTAGCCCGACCTCCAGCAGGAAGCCTGTACGGGTCTTTATCTCCCTTAAAATCTCGTGTGCAATGGTCTTTTTCTTTTCATCAAATGTATCTTCCACTGCATCGATCCACTCAATAAAGCGGACCAGATCCATATTCGCAAGCTTCGAGATGCTTTTATTATCTATCCTGAAATGCAGGGATTCTTTCCTTAGCCTGTCACCGTGGCAGTCGGGGCACGGGATGCGGTTCATAAAGCTGCCGGCCCACTTTTGTATGCTCCTTGAGTTGGAATCGGCAAACTGGTTGCTGATAAAGTTGATGATGCCTTCAAAGTTCAGGGTGTAGGAAGAGGTTACCCCCGCAAATTCTTTTTTGATGATGAAGGTCTCGTTGGAACCATAAAGTATGGTTGATATCGCTTCCTCAGGGATCTCACTAATAGGCGTCGCAAGGTTGAAACCAAACTTCTGCCCTATCATCTCAATCTGGTTAAAGATCCAGTTCTGCTTGTATTCACCAATGGGTGCGATGCCTCCCTTTTTGATGCTAGTAGCCCTGTCGGGGATAATCTTTTTCAGGTTGACCTCCGTTACGGTCCCCAGGCCATTGCAATTTGGGCATGCTCCATAAGGTGAATTAAAAGAAAAGGTATTGGGTTCCGGCTCGTCGTATGAAATACCGGAGGTGGGACACATCAACAGTTTGCTGTAGTGTCGGGCCTCCTCCTCACCCGGTCTCATTACCATGATAGATCCTTTGCCTGTTTTCATGGCTTCCTGCAGGGTACGGCTAAGTCTTTGGAGGTGTTTATCACCTAAACCTACTTTTACTGTATCAACCAGCAGTTCAATATCGTGTACTTTAAATCGATCGAGCTGCATACCAAACTCCAGGTCACGGATCTCCCCGTCTACTCTTACCTTCAGATAACCCTGCCGGCGCATCTGCTCGAAATTCTCCCTGTAATGTCCTTTCCTTCCACGTACTACCGGTGACAGGATCATGATATTCTCATCCATGTAGTCCTTTTGCAGCAAGCTGACAATCTGCTCTTCGGTATACTTCACCATCTTTTCACCCGTCACGTGTGAATAGGCATCCGCTACGCGTGCATACAACAAACGCAGGAAGTCGTACACCTCTGTTACAGTTCCAACCGTAGAACGTGGGTTTTTATTTACCGATTTCTGCTCAATGGCAACAACAGGGCTCAGGCCGGTGATCTTGTCAACATCGGGCCTTTCCAGGTTTCCGATAAACTGCCTGGCATAGGCCGAAAATGTTTCCATATAACGGCGTTGTCCTTCAGCATAGATGGTGTCGAAAGCGAGGGAAGATTTTCCGGAGCCACTGAGGCCGGTAAACACCACCAGCTTGTTGCGGGGGATGCTCAGGTCGACATTTTTCAGGTTGTGAACCCGTGCGCCCTGAACCTCTAGCTTCTGATTATTTTTCCCGTTTGCCATCTGCCGATCTATAATTCTTCAAAGTTCAGGGTGTCCCCGTATATCACCGGATCATCATTCATGCCATCTGTCAGGCCTTCATAATCCAGGTACTCATCCACAGGGATTGCGATTGTGTATGTCTTGCCCCTTTTCACTGCCAACTTTTTATCGCGCAGCCAGGGATTGAACATTTTCAGCACTTTATATGAGATATCATGCTCTGATGCAAATGCCACGAAGTCTTTAATGTCTTTATCAATGGTGATCGTTTTTACCGGGATGGGAGGATAGAAGTCCTTTTCACGAAGGAACATGCCGTAGTCAGTAGGATTTTCGAAGATGGTTTTCAGGGCAAGGATACGGAATACATATCGGCTTGTTTCATCGCTCAGCAGAAGGTCGTAATAGGACTTCTCGTTTTGCTCCTCCAGGGCTTCACTAATGCGCCTTTTTCCTGCATTGAAAGCTGCCGCCACCAGGGTCCAGTTATTGAACTTCTGATATGATTCACGGAAATATTTACAGGCAGCTTCTGTGCTCTTTTGAACATGATAGCGTTCATCCACATCTTTATCAACTTCAAGCCCATAATCTTTTGCGGTCCCTTTAAGAAACTGCCAGAAGCCTGTTGCCCCCGAAGGTGATACAACATTAGAAAGTCCGCTTTCGATCACGGTCAGGTATTTAAAATCATCCGGGATACCATATTCAGCAAGGATGGGCTCCATCAGCGGGAACCACCTGTGTGCACGCTTAAACATCAATACTGTTCTGTTATGCCAGTAGGTATTCACCAGCAACTCCCTGTCGAGGCTTTCATTTACATAAAATACCTTCATGGGCACTTCTTCACCGGCAAAGTCGATCTGGTCCGGTACGGCTACCGTAAAGATCTTGTAATTCCTACGGAAAGCATCACGGTACTGCTGCTCGCTGATACCATCATCGACCGTAAAAAAATAAAATAGTCCTGCTGCCGAAAGGCAAAGGACGAATATCAGTCCAAATACAAGTATTCTCTTCAACATACTGTCTTATTGAATCTCAAGTTTTGTTAAAAAAGGCTTTTCAGCTCCTTAAACAGGGGTGCTGCTTTGTCTTTATCGGATATGATGGGATCCTCTACACCCCAATCGATGCCAAGATCAGGATCATCCCAGCGGATGGAATTTTCTGATTCTTTGTTATACACTTTGGTACATTTATAAATGAAGATAGTATCATCTTCGAGGGTGGCAAAGCCATGTGCAAAGCCCGGAGGGACCCACAGCATGCGCTTGTTCTGTTCCGACAGTTCAAAGGCAGTCCATTTTCCGTAAGTAGGAGAATCCTTCCTGATATCCACCGAAACATCCATCACAGCGCCACGGGCTACACGGACCAGTTTCCCCTGTTCAAAGGGTGGCTCCTGGAAATGGATTCCTCTCAACACCCCTTTTCCCGACCGCGATTCATTATCCTGCTTGAAATCGATCTCCAGGCCTGCAGCTTTGAATACTTCAGCATTATATGACTCGAAAAAATAACCCCGATCGTCGCCAAAGACTTTGGGATCGATAACTAAAAGGCCGGAAAGTTCAGATTGGGTTATGTTCATAGGCGTTGGGCGTT
>JAOZTN010000087.1:8354-12731 GCA_029942245.1 Bacteroidales bacterium
GTTACATTGTCACCGATCATATGGCATCCCAGCCATTCACCGTATTTGGCATCGAAAATCACTTTTACAAAGCCATCTTTGTTTCCACCGGCACTTGCTTTTCCTGAGGCGGTGAAAGGGAATTTCCCGACTTTGATCTCATAGCCTGCATCTTTTGCTTGCTGTTCAGTCATCCCTACTGATGCCACTTCCGGGCTGGTGTAAATACAGCCTGGGATATTGCCATAATCGATAGGCTCAGGATCAAGGCCAGCGATCTTTTCCACACAGGTGATGCCTTCATGAGAAGCCATATGCGCTAATGCAGGTCCGTGAACGATGTCGCCAATGGCATAATATCCTGGTAAATTTGTTTGATAATAATCATCCACCTTCACCTTGCCATTCTCTT
The DNA here is from genome assembly GCA_029942245.1 of Bacteroidales bacterium. Classification (GTDB taxonomy): domain Bacteria; phylum Bacteroidota; class Bacteroidia; order Bacteroidales; family B18-G4; genus B18-G4. The sequence goes on from JAOZTN010000087.1 coordinate 8,746, forward strand.
GCTCAATGCCACATTCTTCCAGGCCAATACCTTCCAGGTTAGGTGCGATACCTACCGCTGAGAGGACCACCTCTGCATCGATCACTTCCTCGCCTTTCTTTGTTTTTACTGTCACCTTGCAGTTCTTTCCTTTTGAATCTACATCTTCGACAGAAACGCCGGTCAGCACCTTGATGCCCGCCTTTTTAAAGGAGCGTCCCAGTTGCTTCGACACTTCTACGTCTTCCAGGGGAACAATATTGGGCAATACTTCTATGAGTGTTACCTCCGTACCAATGCTGTTATAGAAATAGGCAAACTCGGAACCTATGGCTCCTGATCCTACCACTACCATCGACTTAGGCTGTTTCGCCAGCGTCATCGCTTCGCGGTAGCCGATCACTTTTTTACCATCCTGTTTCAGGAAGGGAAGCTCCCTCGACCTGGCACCGGTGGCAATGATAATATGCTCAGCAGTATATGCTGTTTTCTTTCCTTCGGCATCGCTTACTTCAACCTTTTTACCGGGAAGAACCTTTCCCATTCCGGCCAGGTGGTCAATCTTATTTTTTTTAAAAAGAAACTGTATGCCGTTGCTCATGCCTGAGGCAACATCGCGGCTTCTCTTTACCATTCCTTCGAAATCAGCGCTTACGGCTCCTTCTACTTTGACACCGTAATTTTCAGCATGGCTGACATAATTAAAAACCTGGGCGCTTTTCAAAAGCGCTTTGGTTGGGATACACCCCCAGTTGAGGCAGACACCACCCAATTCAGCTTTCTCAACAACAGCGGTTTTCAGGCCTAGCTGGCTTGCCCTGATGGCTGCTACATAGCCTCCAGGACCACTGCCTATAACGATAACATCATAGTTCATATTCCCGTGATTTTTAAATGAATTGCAAAAGTACGAAAAATCAACACTTGAGAAGACAGAAGGTTCAATGAAAATTAGGTGCTTGGCAATGGGTGCAGGGTACTGGGACAGGCATCTGATAACTTCCCTGTACCCGGCCCCCGGAACCCGGGACCCATTATTTATATTGGATAAAAATACCCCTGCCAAAACCTGTATCAAATTCGCGATGGTGTTATTTTTCTTATTTTTAGTCCCTAAATCAATCAGGATAAAACCAACCTTAATAAAAGAAGAACATATGAGTCCCAAAGGAAAAAACTATTACATCGATGCCGCAAAGCGGTCCATGAAATGGCATGAGGATAATATTAATAAGATGAAGTCCTGCCGTTTCGACACCATTGCTGTGCATGGCATCTACTCTATGCAGGAAGCCATGGATTTCAACCAGGGTTCTATCATTGAGCCCATCTATATGTCGACATCACAGGCTTACCGCGATTCGGACGAGATGGAGGCAGCCCTGGGCTATGAGATCCCCACCTGGTGTTATTCACGTATTGCCAACCCATCAATGTACTACCTGGAGGGTGTTCTGGCCCTCATCGAAAGTTATGGCAGCGGTGTTGATGCAGCCTGCATCGCCACCTCATCAGGTATGGCAGCCATTGCCAGTGCTGCCGACAACCTGCTGTGCGTCGATCCCGCCAAGCCGGATCAAAAAATGAATTTCGTAGCCACATGCCAGGTCTATGGCGGTACCTTCCAGCAGTTTGCCATCCGCAAGGATGAAGAAAGGAATGTGGAATGGCGTAAAGTGATCAATTCAGTCGATATCGCGGAGTGGGAATCCCTGATCGATGATAACACACGTTTTTTATATGGCGAGATGCCGAGTAACCCGGGGCTGGCCTTCTTCGACCTGAAGAAAATTTGTGAGCTGGGTGAAAAGTATAACCTCCCAGTGATCATCGATGCTACTGTTGCTACGCCGGCGCTCATGCGTCCCCTGGCCTTCGGTGCTGACATCGTCGTACAATCTGTGACAAAATCACTGAGTACCAGCGGATTTGGAATCAGTGGCGCCGTGATCGCAAAGAAAAACATACGTGCCCGCTATGGCAGTGATGAGATGAAGGCCAATTTTGCCATGTACCTGAAAACCCTTCCCAACAGGGATAATGGCCCCAACATATCTCCCATGAATGCCATCATGGCGGTGAATGACATCCGTACCATCCGACCCAGGATGGACAGGCTCAGCTGCAGTACTATGAAAATTGCTAAGTTCTTTGAAGGCCATAAGCATATCGAACAGGTTGATTACCTCGGCCTGGAAAGCCACCCCCTGCACGAACTGGCCAAAAAATATATGGTACTGGTCGATTCAGAATACGACGAACAATATGGAGGTAAAGCAGTGAACCGCTTTGGCCACCTTATGTCGTTCCGAATCAAAGGCAGTGCACAGGATACGCGCGATGTATTCGATGCCTTTGAAAGGATCTGGCGTGCTACTGACCTGGGGCGTATTAAGTCCGTTGCAACCATCCCTGCCATATCCACACATTCGCAACAGGGTGAAGAAGGACGCAAGATCGCTGACATACCCCCTACCCTCATCAGGTTGTGTGTTGGTGGTGAGCATCCCGACGATATTATTGCCGATATCAACCAGGCACTTGACGTGCTCGATGGGAAAAAAGTAAGCAAATCAGCACCTGAATATTCTGCCGGTGGGGCATCCTCGGCAAGCCTCGGCTGGTAAGCATAATTTTTATGGAAAAACACATCTTATTTTACTCGACCAACCTCATTGCGGCCCCTGTGCCTTTCAATGATGCCTTACTCAAGGGCCTGGCACCCGATAAAGGGCTTTACATGCCCGAGTATATCCCGCGCCTGGAAAAGGAAGAGATTCTTGCCTTTACGGATATGGAGTACCCTGAAATCGCTTTCAGGATTGCCCGTAAGTTCCTGCAAGGCGTGATCTCTGACGAAGAGCTGCTGACAATTACCAGGGATGCATATGACTATGAAGTTCCCCTGGAGCATGTTGTTGACAGGAAATACGTGATGCGCCTCGACCAGGGTCCAACTGCATCCTTTAAAGATTTTGCAGCACGCATGATGGGCAGGCTGATGCAGCATTACCTGAACCACGGTAAACGTAAGCTTCTCATCCTGACAGCCACTTCGGGCGATACCGGTAGTGCAATTGCCAATGCCTTTTATGGCCTGGACAACATAGAGGTGGCAGTGATCTTTCCCGAGACGGAGGTAACCGACAGGCAGCGTAAGCAGATGACCACCCTTGGCAAGAATGTCAGGATCATCGCCATCGATGGTAAGTTTGACGACTGCCAGGCCCTGGTGAAGCAGGCATTTTCCGATAGTGAGCTCGATTACCTCAAGCTATCCTCTGCCAACTCCATCAACATCGGTCGACTAATTCCACAAATCGTATATTATTTCTATGCATATGCGAAGTTGCGGAAGTCTGACGATGAAGAGATCATCTTTTCTGTGCCTTCAGGCAATTTTGGGGATATGATGGGTGGCGTGCTGGCTATGAAGATGGGATTGCCTGTGAAAAAGTTTGTGATCGCCACCAATGATAACGATGAATTTCCGAAGTACCTGGAAACGGGAATGTACGACAAGATCGTCCCATCGAAAAATTGCATCTCCAGCGCCATGAATGTGGGGCATCCCAGCAACCTGGCAAGGCTTGTGGCCCTGTACGGAGGAATGATGGATGAAAGTGGTAAGATCTTTACCCCTGCCGATATGGAGGTGATGCGGAATGAACTCTGGTCGACCAGCATTAGTGACCAGGAGACCCGCAAAACCATACAGCGTGCATGGAAAGGCCATAAGTTACTACTCGAACCTCATGGTTCTGTGGGCTGGGCCGGATTATGGGCCTATTGTGACGCCTTTGGCTGCAATGAAGATCAGCTCTGTGTTTCCCTTGAGACCGCCCATCCTGCCAAGTTCCCGCAGGAAATTGAAAAATTACTGGGTTTCAACCCTGAGCTGCCACCTAGCCTCGAAGGACTGGAGGATAAAGAGGAGAAATTCGACCATATAGAGAATAGTTACGAGGACTTTAAGCGGTACCTCGTTAGAAATTATAAATAGTTGA
>JAOZTN010000088.1:0-12492 GCA_029942245.1 Bacteroidales bacterium
CTATCTGCGGCAATAAATCTTACCTTTGCATTCGCATGCAAAAAAACCATCAAATAAATCTTACCGGAATAATCCTGGCAGGAGGTAAAGGCATACGACTGGGGCGGAACAAGGGCATGGCAGAGCTCAACGGGCGACACCTCATCGAATATGTTGTCGACAATTTGAAGCAGGCTTGCGATGAGATACTTGTTAGTTCCAACAGCGAGCAGTGCAAAAAGTTTGGCCTGCCCGTTATCCCTGATCAGTATCATGCAAAAGGGCCCATGGCCGGAATCCATGCCTGCCTGCAGGCGGCCAAAAATGAGCACTGCTTTGTAGTAAGCGTCGATACTCCCTTTGTGGGTCCTGAATTTATCCGGTTCATGCTGGAAGCGAAAAAAGATGGTCTGATTGCCGCCCCATGGTATGGGAAAGATCAGTATGAACCTCTTTGCGCCTACTATAACAAGGACGCACTTCCGGTAATGGAAGCCTTTTTTAAGAAGGGAAACTATAAGCTGCCGGATGTTTTCATGTCACTGCCATTCACCCCGGTAAAAATACCGGCTGATGCCTCATTTCAACATGAGATGCTTTTCCATAATATTAATACGGAGGAAGACCTGCTGCGTGCCGAACAATACCTGAAAAACAAAGCATGATCCAGCGACCTGACTTCATGATCATTTCCGGTAATGGCCGCAACACAGGCAAGACCAGCTTCGTTTGCAGGATGATTACTACTATAGGCGGCTCTTATCCTGTTACTGCTATCAAAGTTTCCCCGCACTTCCATCCTGAAAGATCCGGTGATGCTATTCTCATCCGGAATGAACACTTTATTATCAGGATGGAGCTCAGTTCCAAAAAGCCAAAAGACAGCTCCCTGATGCTTGCTGCCGGAGCTGCAAATGTCTATTACATCGAGGCCATAGACACCCACCTCACCGAAGCCATCAACACCCTTTTCAGAAAAGTCAGGATCGAAGGCCCTGTTATCTGCGAATCGGGCGGAATGCGCCGTATCATCGAGCCATCCATATTTATCCTGTTGAATAAACCAGATACTATCAAAGAAAAAGCGGGTTTCACAGAGCTGAAACCTATGGCAGACAGGATTGTAATGTTTGATGGGGAAGAATTTGACCTCCAGCCCGAGGATATTAAATTTAATGGGGCAGAATGGTTGCTTAAGGCTTAAAATAATCTGGGAGAACACATTTTTCCGTCCGTCTCTGGAGGACAGTTTCAAAATCATCAAGCGTAGAAAGCATCAGATCCGAATCCTGATCATGGCACTCCAGGCAGGAACCAAACAGTAATATCCTTTGCTGTTCCTCCAGGCTGAAAGGACGCGCATTCGTCCGTGTAGCATGATTCCCATCAGGCTGTTGCAGGACAGGGATCCAGGCATCTTCAGGCAGACCGTCATTGGGATTATTGGCAAAGCGTGGCACAAATTGCCATTCACCAACACCATCTACCATTGAATAGGTCAGCTTTCCATGCCCATAGCCCAGGGCGAGGGGATTATTATGACAGGAACGACAGTCCCGGCCTTCCGATATATTTGTATGCGCAGATAAAGGTGCAAACAGACGGTGGAAAACAAGCGGATTTTCAACATCCGGGTCATAAGTTGCCTTGTCGATACTCAGGATCATTCCAGGCACAAAAGTGTGTACCTTTCTTACATCCCCTTCTATAACACCCAGGGTAGGCAAGTCAGCAAGGTACATCCCTACATATTCAACCCAGCTGCCGGTTTCTTCCTTATTCCTGATCATATCATAACCGGCTATCTTGGGGTCGTACTCATTGTGGCAACCAATGCATTGTGGTACCCAGGCGGTATGGCACGACTGGCATGACAGATCATCATGAGCCTCTCCCCTTTTGCATATGCCGGCAGGTGCATTCAGTGGATGCTCCTTCCCGGAAACCTTTCCAAGCAGTACAGCCTTTCCGTCAGCAGTGATCCTGCTGTTCCAGATGAGGCGTTCCGTATTGCCCAGTGGAAGAAAAGAATCCCCCCCCCAATCTATTCCTCTGGTCTGAAGTATTTTTTGTGTTTCTGCGTCCATGGCAGTCCAGGATATGAGATTCGGCTGCTGGTCGAAATGACAATCCTCACAGCTGATCTTCACCTGATCTTCTTCATGCATATAAAATGTCCCATCGCCCATGAGTTCATAGGAGTCGTGACAATCGATGCACTGCATGCCGGCCTGGTGATGCACATCCTCGCTGATATATCTGAAAACCCTGCCATCTTCCAATATGCGCAAGGTATCTGAAAGCTCTGTTTCACCTTTGCCGAGCAAGGTTTCATGCCAGCCTTCAAAAGAAGTGGAGATCCTGCCCGAGCGGCTATGGCAACCGAAACAATGTGCATTGGAGATATTCAGATCCAGTGAAGGATGGGCAGACCAGAGGGAACTGTCAGCCATGGTTTTTCCCAAATATTTTTGGAGCTCTTCGTTTGCATCGCCACTATAATTCAAATGACAGGCATTGCATCCTCCTCCCCTGCTTTCTTCATTTACGGGCCCTGGCAATAATTTGGGGTTCCCCAGGTGACAGCGTGCGCACATATTTCTCAAATGCTTATCCGCCGGGCTTTGCCCGATGTCCCCTACATTGAAATGCCCATCAGGAAGGTCCATTTCATTAAACACATATCGGTCCACAGCAATAATACCACTCATGGTAGTCATCAGAGATGTATGTATCCGCATAGTAATATCCTGATGACAATCATTGGATCCACAACTTCTTGAAGCATTATCCAGGTTGCCCGGAACCATCAGCATGCCGGTATGGGCCTGGTCTTTATCCGGTGTAAAAGGATTTCCCAAGTGGCAGGAAACACAGCCGATCGCCTCCGGGTCATGTGCACTTGAAAAACCTTTCATTCCCTGGTGGCAGAGCATACATGATTCGGCCCTGCCATAGGTGCCCAATTCCATTGCCAGTGGATGTTGAAAGGTGCCCGCTTTTAAAGGCATGGGTTCAAAAGGCATATAGATGCCTTCCCCACTCATGGTCCATTTCCACTCTTCCCCCCTGAAAAAATAACCGATGATGGTCAGAATAGCATAGAATAGGAATGCCAGCAAGAGAAAATATTTTGCTATCCGTGCACTCTCGGCCTTCAGGAAGGGCATTATTAAAACTGGAAGCATGACCACAAAGAGGATAAGCCATATCCATCCCGGCCTGTGCATCCAGTGGAGGATCTCCTGCAAGCCCAGGAAATACCATGGTCCCTTAATGATACCGGAAAGGCCATCATGCAGGGGAGCCTGGAATAATATTGAAAGGATGAAAAGCAGCAAACCGAGTATAATAAACGTTACTGCCTTTCCCCAGATGATCCTGGCATGCTCGAAGAGGATGGCAATAATAAATATAGTGGCAATGGCAATGTGGTTCACGTACAATAATAAATAGGAGTCTTCTCTGCCCATCAGGATATAGGCCAATTGCTCACCTAGCAGGGGGATTTCCCCGATCAGGGTATTAAAAATACGCATGGCCTCCTCGCTGTCGACATCACCTTTGAGTATAAATCCTGACAACATAGCATATAAAATGACCAGAATTCCCAGTCCCAGCCTGAGCCAAACGCCTGCACGCATGCCTTTTTCGGTACCTAGCCTGAAGTGGTCCCAGATATGAAGGATACTAAAGATCAGAAACAATTGTGCACTCCAATAATGCATATTGCGGGCGATCACTGCTCCGGGATTTGAAAGAATGAAAGCTGAAATAGAATGATAGGGATCGAAGACATCGAAAGGAACAGCCAGCACCACACCTGATATTATACAGATCAGCAAAGCCGAAACTGCGATTCCCCCAAAGGTATCCAGCAGGAATATCTTCGGCAGCCTGATCATAGTTGTATCTTTTTCTGTCATTGCCTATGAATGATAAGCTGTCCGCTAAGCAGATCTTCATTAATGATAAGTTCCTTCAATGGCTTAATGGCAGGACCCTTCACTGCCTTTCCGGAAATATCGAACCTTGATCCATGGCAAGAGCACACCAATTCATTCCCCTCAAACTTCTTGATCCGGCATCCAAGGTGTGTGCATTTCCCTTCGAAAGCCCTGGTAGTGTCGCCGTCCTTAACCAGAATCAGACCTTGTTGAAAACTGATACCGGCAGGCAGATCATTTCCTATTATGATCTTCTTCCCTCTGCCGGATCCTTCCATATCCCTTTTACCCGTAAATATCCACCATAGCAATACCGGAACTGAGAAAACAGGTACCAGTGCAGCAAAAAATTCGCGCCTGCTTATGGCTATCTTTTTACGATCATTTTTCATGCTCAAAGGGCAAGGCTTAGCACTTCAAAAATAGGGATTATTATCCAATCTGCTCAATGCTGCACAACATACTATTCAGAATCCCTCTAAATTACCTACTGTTAATAATTAACAATACTGATTTTCAGTCACTTATAATACTTGTTGATTATTTGAATATGTTTCTACATTAAACTGTAAGATGCTGTCTTACTGGCACTTATACTAACATACAATTATCTATATGTCTATATGGGTTTGATTTACTGCTAGTTACAGGCTGCTTTTATGTACAAAAACACACTTTCCCAGCCCACGAATTATTAATAATTTTGTGTAGGTTAAATATGATAATATCTACATATTTATTTGCAAATCAAGATTTATAAACAATCACAGATAATGGCAAACAGAAGAGATTTCATTAAGGTTTCAGCCCTTGGGATCGGTGGCCTTGCGGTGAGCGCGTCAGCATTCAATATTTTAAAAGCTGCGGTACCACAGGACCTGATCAATAAGGATTCCGATCCACAAAAGGGGCTCAGGCGATATCCAACCTACTGCGAAGTATGTTTTTGGAAGTGTGCCGGCTGGACCTATACCGATGAGGATGGTAAGATCATCAAGATATTGGGTAATGAAGAAGATCCCCATTGCAATGGCAGGTTGTGCCCCAGGGGTACAGGTGGTGTTGGCATGTACAATGATAAAGACAGGCTGACCACTCCTCTTATACGTGAGGGAGAGCCCGGAAGTCAGACTTACCGCAAAGCAAGCTGGGATGAAGCCCTGAGCCTGGTCGCCACCAAGATGGCGGAAATCAAAGAAAAGTACGGTCCGGAAGCTATGGCGCTCTTCAACCATGGTTCATCAGGACATTATTTCGGGCACATGCTCAAAGCTTATGGATCAAGCAACATTGTTGCACCTTCTTATGCACAATGCCGTGGCCCGCGTGAGGTTGGCTTTACAGCTACTTTCGGATCCGGGGTTGGTTCGCCGGAACCTACCGACATCCGCGACACCAGATGCCTGGTACTGATTGGATCCCACCTGGGAGAAAACATGCACAACGGGCAGGTTCAGGAAATGTCAGATGCCATCGACAAAGGCGCTACTATTATCACGGTAGACCCAAGGTTATCGACAGCAGCCAGCAAGTCGAAATACTGGCTCCCGATCAAACCTTCTACCGATCTTGCACTATTGCTTGCATGGATACACGTGCTGATCTATGAAGAGCTTTACGACAAAGAATACATCGACAAATATGCTTTTGGCTTGGACCAGCTTAAAAAGCATGTTAAGAATATGACACCGGAATGGGCCTATGGGATTACCACCATCAAGCCGGATGTTATCAGGAAAACTGCCCGTGAGATGGCCAATGCTTCACCGGCCACTATTATACATCCGGGCCGCCATGTAACATGGTATGGTGATGACACTCAGCGAGCAAGGGCTGTTGCCATCCTCAACGCACTGGTAGGTTCCTGGGGCCGCAGGGGTGGATTTTATTTCAAGGAGAGCCTGAAGCTTCCACATTATCCGCATCCGGAATATCCTAAGCCAAACTGGTCGTGGAGAGAAACCATGAACGGTAAATATCCGCTCGCCGGGCTTGCCATATCCAACACTCTTATCGAAGCGTCTATTCCATCAGAGGAGAATAAACATCAGATCCATGGCTGGCTGGTATCAGGAACCAACCTTCCACTCACCATGCCGGACAAAGCCACGCTGGCGAAAGCCATGCAGTCGCTCGACTTCATTGCGGTAGTTGACACTATGCCTATGGAGATCACCGGATGGGCTGATGTGATCCTGCCGGAATGTACATATCTTGAGCGTTGGGATGACATTCGTGTTTCACCCCACAGGGAACCATACCTGGCCCTGAGGATGCCGGCTGCCGAACCGAAAGGCGATACCAAGCCTGCCTGGTGGATGGCAAAGCAAATTGGTGAAAAGCTGGGACTTGGTGCATATTTCGATTATGAAGATTATACAGAAGTCCTCGACTGGCAACTACAAAAAGTAGGTTCTTCGCTCGAGGAGATGAAGAAGATAGGAATTAAGAAGTTCGACAGAAAATCAGGAGGTTTATACCTGCTCCCGGGAGAGGATTACGAGTTCAATACCAATAGCGGAAAGATCGAACTGTTCTCCACCGACCTTCAGGCAGAAGGCTTCGACCCCATGCCGGTATTTACACAGCATGCAGAGCCACCGCAGGGTTTTTACCGGCTGATCTATGGCCGTGCGCCCATGCATACCTTCAGTCGTACTGCCAACAATCCCAACCTGACCGCCCTTATGCATGAAAACACATGCTGGATCAACCCTAAAGTGGCTGATCAGTGGGGCATTGAAAATAGTCAGTATATCTGGCTTAAAAACCAGGATGGTATTGTTTCAGACTTCCCAATCCGTGTCAGGGTGACGGAAAGGATCCGCTGGGACTCGATATATATGGTACACGGATTCGGGCATAAGGAACATAAGCTTTCCCTGGCTTACGGGAAAGGGGCCGCCGACTCTTATATGATCACCAATGTTATGGTCGATCCCATCATGGGAGGAACCGGTATGAGGGGGAACTTTGTTACTTTCCTCACAGAGGATCCACACGTATAGAAAAGTAAAATTCAAAATCCAGCATTCAAAATTCAGAATTTGAATCTAAGATATAAACAGGAGGAATTATCATGAGATATGCGATGGCAATAGACACCAGAAAATGCGTTGGATGCAGTGACTGCGTGGTTGCCTGTCAAACCGAGAATAATGTCCCGATCGGGTATTGCCGCGACTGGATCACCGAGACCGTCGACGGTTCTTACCCGAATGTTGAGATCGAGCTCAGGACCGAGCGCTGTAACCATTGTGATAACGCACCTTGTGTAAGGTGCTGCCCCACAGGTGCAAGTCATATTGTTGATGGTGGTGCTGTGCTTGTAACACCAAATAAATGTATCGGATGTGGCGCATGCATACAGTCATGCCCCTACGATGCCCGTTATTCCCATCCGGAAGGCTACGTCGACAAATGTACTTTCTGTAACCACAGGGTGATCAAAGGCGAGCAGCCGGCATGCGTTTCTGTATGCCCTACAAAGTGCATGTATTTCGGCGACCTGGATGATCCGGACAGTGATGTTTCAAAAGCCTTGAAAAACAGAAAATACAAGGCCCTGGCACCTGAAGCGGGAACGAAACCACATATTTTCTACATGATCTAAGCATAAAACAAACATAATCATATGAAAGAAGAATTGATCATAAGCGGCAGGATGAACCCGGGCATCGACCCCTTTCTGCATATATGGCACTGGCATATTCCGGTTTACCTTTTCCTGGGTGGACTGGCTGCCGGCATATTGTTCTTTGCTGCCCTTTATACAATTATGGGTAGAGAAAAAGAGATGCCAACGGCAGTAAAATGGGCAACCTTTGTGGTCCCAGTCGCCCTGGTATTTGGCCTAATGGCCCTGTTCTTTGACCTCAAGCACCAGATGTTTTTCTGGCAGCTATATACTACAGTCAGGATAGAGTCCCCTATGTCGTGGGGAGCCTGGGTGCTAATGTTTATCACACCCCTGTCGATGTTATGGGCAGCCAGCTATATCAAAGAAGCCATCCCAAGCTGGGAATGGAAGTTTAAGATCCTTGACCAGATTATGACCCTGGTGGATAAATACCGTAAAACCCTTGCATGGGCCATGCTAGCCCTGGCGATCATCCTGGGAATCTATACCGGTATTCTCCTGTCGGCTTTCAATGCACGTCCGTTGTGGAACACCTCCCTTCTCGGACCGCTCTTCCTGGTTTCAGGGATGTCGACCGGTGCAGCCACCATTTTGTGGATGTCGAAAGACCATTATGAACGCCGGATCATGAGCATGATCGACCTGGTTCTGATCGTTGTAGAGATATTCTTCATCATCCACCTCTTTATGGGCTTCCTCGCCAGCACAGCAGTACAAATAGAAGCAGCGGACCTCTTCCTTGGCGGACAGTTTACCGTTTCTTTCTGGGTATTTGTTGTGATCCTTGGCCTGGTGTTTCCTGCCATACTGGAGATACTCGAGCTTAGCGGACGTAAGATCCCGGCAGCCATACCTGCCCTGCTCATCCTCTTTGGAGGCCTGGCCCTCAGGTTTATTATGGTAGAAGCAGGACAACTGACACGATATTTTTATTAGTATTCGATCGTAAACAAAAAAACAATGAATACATCAATAACAGACAGAAGTAAAATATATGCAAACCCTTACCTGAGTGGTTTCCTGCTCGGAATGATATTGCTTGCCACCTTTTATATTACCGGCAGGGGACTGGGTGCCAGCGGTGCCATTAAGTCCACTGTGGTTACTGCAGTGAACGCGGCAGCCCAAAATCACGCCGGGAATTCAGCCTACTATAGCAAGTTCATCAGCGATGACCATCATCCCATGAACAACTGGCTGGTATTTGAAATTCTTGGTGTGCTGGCCGGTGCTTTCCTTTCGGGAGCCATCGCAGGCAGGTTAAAATTAAAGGTAGAGCATTCACCCAAGATCTCTTCCAGAACCCGCCTGATTATGGCAGGTATCGGAGGCATCTTATTCGGGATAGGGTCACAACTCGGACGAGGATGTACCAGTGGTGCTGCCCTCAGTGGTATGGCCAGCATGGCCCTTGCAGGCTTTATTGCCTTGCTCACCATTTTTGGAGGAGGCTACCTCTTTGCATACTTTTTTAGAAAATTTTGGATTTAGAAATCATTTAGAATTAAAGATATGACTGGACCATTAATACCCATGGGCGCAATAGGACAGAGCTGGGACCTGGTAATCGCTCTTTTGATCGGAATGGCCTTCGGATATGTGCTGGAGTCAGCAGGCTTCTCATCATCGAGAAAACTTGCAGGTGTGTTTTATGGATACGATTTCACCGTATTACGTGTATTTTTCACAGCAGCCATTACAGCCATGCTGGGTTTGCTATATTTCGGATATATGGGATGGCTCGACCTCTCCATGATCTACGTAAATGAAACCTATGTGATCGCCACTATTGTGGGCGGACTCATCATGGGCCTGGGATTTATCACAGGCGGCTACTGCCCGGGAACAAGCATGTGCGGTGTCGCCATCGGAAAGATCGATGCCATGGTATTTACCGGAGGGATGTTTGTTGGGATACTGATTTTCTCAGAAGCATTCTCGCTTTTCGAAGGCATCTATTACAGCAACTCCCTGGGGCCTGTGAAGGTTTACGACTCACTGGGGCTTTCTTCAGGTGTATTTGCCTTGCTGCTTATCGTTGTGGCCCTCGTGGCATTTGTATTCGCCAGGATCATACAAAACAAAGTAAAAAAAGTAGATTATTAATCATATAGCTTATGAACAAAGCATATTATATACTTGCAGCTTTCCTGATCATTCTCGGAGTGGGATTATTGGTCCTTCCGGAAAGGGACCGTCCCGATGAAGCTTCACCCCGTGAACTGCTCGGTGATCTCAGAAACCCCTCACGCTTCATCTCCACTGATAAAGTGGCTGAGATGCTTATTGATAAGGATCCAACACTGGTCCTCGTCGATGTCAGGGATATGTATGACAACCTCGACTTCAGCCTGCCCGGAGCACACAGTATTCCATTGGAAGAGATCCTTGTGTATGACTGGGTCGACTCGCTGGCGTATGAGAAAAGCAAGGTTGTACTTTTTTCAAACAGCGATATCAAGGCTGAGCAGGCCTGGCTCCTGCTGAAAAGAGAGAACCACAATAACATCCACGTGATGAAAGGGGGACTGAACTGCTGGTTTGAGAATATTATTCAGCCTACAGCACCACCAGAAACCGCTGCTAATGATGAGATTGACCGCTATGAGTTCAGGAAAGGAGCCTCCATATATTTCACTGGCGGTTCTGCCCCTATTGAAACAGAAGCAGGCGCTGAGCCCGTGGTGGTCAGGAGAAAAAACAAAACACAAGTTGTAGAAGGAGGTTGTTAACCTCACAAAAACAAGAATTATGCAATTTAAACACCCAAACAGGTCATTTGTAGCTTTTGTTATCACTTTTATTGTTGTGATCGTAGTAGGACTGCTCACCCTCAACTGGCCTGACCTGAAATACCAGCTTAGCCTGGAAGAAACAGTCGAGCAGATTATGCTAGAAGAAGACCAGATCTTTCCTGAAGACCTTGTTGGCATCATTGAATACGAAGATTCTGCTTATGTGATCATCGACGTACGGAACCCTTTTGAATATATCAATGGCCATATCAATGGTGCATTAAATATTCCTACCAACAGCCTGCTGGATAAAGAAAACATAAAAGCTTTTAAACAATATGCAACAGATTCACTCATCGTTGTACTATATGGACAAGACCAGTTGGAAGCCAATGGGCCCTGGATGATCCTTAAACAAATAGGATTCGATAATTTCCAGGTACTAATGGGAGGATATCATTACTTCACTACAGGACCGCTCGACTTTTACGATATGCCTGAAGTGCCAGCTTACCTCGTAGAGGAACCGGCTTACGATTATTACGGTATCATGGAAGAGATGGGAAGCACTTCCTTTGAAGATGCAGGTTCATCTGACCAGCCGGAGGTGGTGATCCCAAGCAGAAAAAAGAAAGGAAGCGTTGTTGAAGGGGGTTGTTAGGAACCAAAACCCTGAATATATAATCAGATTGACATGACTGCATGTGATCTATATCAACAAAATTGTTATTATAAATCAACACTCTGTCTTGACTGCTCGAAGTTAAAGTCGTACATTTGAAATATCATATAAAATCAATTCTGATGAGGAGAAAACATGTGTTAGCGAATTTTGCACTGCTCTTTGGTGCTTTTGGTTTCCTGGGATACATCTTTATCGTTATTGCCGGCTATTTGGGCTGCTGTGCCAACATCACTTCTGCGCTCTACCATAACATAGTGATCATCATCCTTGTCATTGCATTTGCCCTCTTTGCCGTTTGCATGTACAACAACTGCTGTAAGCTCCCAAAAGGACCTGAAGAGAAAAACAAAGCTTAAGATTCTAATTTCCGTTGCCCACTACGGAGGGAAGGATTCCTGTCTCTTAAATGATTTATTCTGCCTCTGCGGCTAATCGTCTTTTATGTACCCTCTTTGCAATCACGATGCTTAATTCATACAATCCCCACAATGGTATGACTACCATTACCTGGCTGAAGATATCCGGAGGAGTAATAATGGCCGAAATGACCAGCAGGATCACCAGGGTATATTTCCTGTTCTTTTTCAGGAATTCCGGAGTAAGCAGGCCCACACGGGTAAAGAAGAATACGAAAACCGGAAGTTCAAATACAATCCCAACGGAAAGAGAAACAGAAACCACTGTGCTGATATATGAGCTCAGGGATACATTATTGGCTACTGCTTCACTCACCTGGTAGGTCCCCAGGAAGTTAATGGTTAGCGGGACAATAAGGAAGTAGCTGAACAACACACCAAACAAAAAGAGAATAGAGCATACGAAAACAGCCCCGCCGGAGTATTTTTTTTCCGTTGGCTTCAGCGCAGGCTGAATAAAGCTCCATATCTCATGGAGGATATAGGGAAAGGCCAGGATCACGCCTGCCATAATGGAAATATACATGTGGGTAAGGAACTGCCCCGACATCTTTATGTTAATGATCTCGAGCTGGGAATTATCCAGGCACAATGCCTGAACACCTACAATATCGGCAAAGCGACAGAGCAGTTGTGTAGTCAGAAAATCCTCCCTGATAGGCGCCAGAATGATCTTATCAAAGATAAAGTCCTTGAAGATGAAAGCTACAATGCCCAGGATCAAAACGGCAGCGATAGATCGTACAAGGTTCCATCTCAGTTCCTCCAGGTGCTCCCAGAATGACATTTCCCTTTCCTTTTTGGGTGGAGGGGGTGGATTTTTCTTGGTCGTATTAAACTCTGCCATGCAGTTCTTTTATCAATTTGAATCCAAAAATAGTAAATCCCTTGAAATTATTATGTTTGTAATGTTAGGTATTGGGCGTTGGGCATTCAGAAACTTGAAACTTGATACTAGAAACCAGTAGGCAGTAAGCAGTAGGCAGTAGGCAGTAAGCAGTAAGCAGTCGGCATCCAGAATCCAGAATCCAGAATCCAGCAACCAGCAACCAGCAACCAGTAACCAGTAACCAGTAACCAGTAACCAGTA
>JAOZTN010000089.1:0-11793 GCA_029942245.1 Bacteroidales bacterium
ATTTCCCCGCTTCCAGGCTTCCCTTTTCATCTTCTTCAAAGCTTCCTTTTGCAGCCCAGATCGTAACAGACCTCAAGGCTTCTTCCCTGCTTAGAGCTTCATCAAACTGAAAACCATCTTCCGGATGTCCTTCCAGATCTTTTCTCGAAACTGCTGCATAATACGTCATCAGAGGACTGATATGTTCAATAGGGAAATCTGTTCCATTGGGCAACCATCCGTTCTGGGCCAGCAACTGCTGCCAGGCATAAGCACCCTTGATCCTCTCCTCACCCAGCCTTTCATCTGCCCAGTACATATCTGAAGTACAATGTGTAGCCTGAATAGACGGGATGATACTAAAGGACCCGAACTTATTGAAATCATCAGGATGCACGATCTGTGCATGCTCCACTCTCCAGCGCCTGTCATTGGGTCCTTTTAGGTATTCGGCATACAGATCGATGATAAACCTGTTAGCTGAATCCCCTATGGCATGGGTATTTACCTGAAAATTGTTTTCAAGGGCGTTTTCGATGACTTCCCTGTAGTACTCTTCAGGATACATAAGCAATCCGTAATTTCCATCATCATCGCTGTATGGCTCCAGCATGCATGCCCCTCGTGATCCAAGGGCACCGTCAGCGTACAGTTTTATTGAATTAACATGCAGCCTGTCGGTCTTGTATTCACCTTTTCTCATGAATTCGAGGTAGGAGCTGTCCATAGACGTCAGCATTGCATTGATCCTGATCTTCATTTTTCCATCTTTGTTAAGGGAATCGATCAGCATTATATCCTGTACTGCCATTCCCGCATCCATCACAGATGTGAGTCCAACAGCGAAGCAGTCTTCCTGGGCTTTCTGAAGGGCAGCACTTTTCAGCGCAGGGCTATTCTCCGGGATCTGCTCACTTACCAGTTCAATGGCGTTGTCGATAAGGATACCGCTGGGGCTCCCATTCTTCAGGTGTATCTCACCTCCGGTCACCCGTGTTTCCGCCGTGATCCCGGCTCTGCGCAAAGCCTCTCCATTCACCAGTGCAGCATGCCCGCCGATGCGTGTGAGTATCACCGGCCGGTCGGGAAAAAGCTTATCCAGTTCCTCCCTGTCCGGAAATTCCTTTAGCTCCCAATCGTTCTGGTCCCAGCCTCTGCCTTCTATCCACTCCGATCCGTTTTTTTCGGCATGCTCATTAAGTTTTTCTAAAACTGCACTAAAGGATTTTGTGCCTACAAGGTCGGCCCGGTGCAGTTTTCCAAGGCCATAGCTCAGAAAATGGCAATGTGCATCATAAAACCCGGGATATACAAACATTCCCCCGGCATCAAGCATCTTCTCAGCCTCGTAGGTTCTAAGAATATCCCCTTTTTCACCATGCGCCAGGATTTTTCCATCCTTGATTACAAGAGCAGCAGATACTGAAAATTGTTCATCCACGGTATAGATAGTGGCGTTGTATATAATGAGATCGGCCTTTTTCTTCATGGTACTACACGATATTAATAGTATAAGAAACAGGAGGATAAAACTTGTCCGGAGATTTTTCATAATGTGTTGTTTTAGGAACAAACAAATTTAATAATTTAGTGTTCTATAAAAAACTTCTTTTGAGCAAGCCATTATTTTAATATTTTTGCTTTCGATAATTAATACCAAAAATATGAATAAGAAGATTTGGAATACCCGTTTTGCCGTTTTAACAGGGATCATTATCGCAGGTGCGTTTATGCGCCTCATCCCTCACTGGCCTAATTTCACGCCAATCGCAGCCATGGCTTTATTTGGCGGGGCATATTTCGGCAGGAAATTCCTGGCTTATTCCATCCCTCTTATCGCAATGTTGCTCAGTGACCTTATCATTGGGTTCCACGAAGGTATGATAGCAGTGTATATTGCTTTTGCTATCACGGTCACTATAGGATTGTTCTTGAGAAAAAGGCTTAACGCCAGCCGTATCATCGGGGCTTCGCTGGTCTCTTCCGTACTATTCTTCCTGATCACCAATTTCGCCGCCTGGCTTACAAGCCCTCATCTTTATGCTGCTAATTATGCAGGTCTGATGAACTGTTATGCTGCCGGCCTGGTATTCTTCAACGACGGGTCTCACGGAGTATCTTTCTTCCTGAACGAAGTAATGGGTGGAGTGTTCTATAATGGTCTGTTTTTCGGAGCATTCTACTTTGCCCAATCAAGGATTCCGGCACTGGCCAAATCTTAATACGTTCACTAATTACTGCTTATTAGTATCTGCAGCTGAGTTGCGATATAGGCAAGAAACTTTTCAATCAAATCGTACTTCGTCTTTTTCCACTCATAAAATTGAGTATTTTTGCCT
Organism: Bacteroidales bacterium; assembly: GCA_029942245.1. Lineage (GTDB taxonomy): Bacteria > Bacteroidota > Bacteroidia > Bacteroidales > B18-G4 > B18-G4. Next base: position 2,319 of record JAOZTN010000089.1, read on the forward strand.
GTAAGTACTTATCATACTTGAAAAATATTGGAAATGAAGATTGTTTTTTTTAAACGTCCAAAGCCGAAAAAGTTTAGCTACAAACCACGCTACTGGGATCCTGAACAGGAAGAGTTTGACAAGAGAAAGCGTGAACTGGATGGTATCGGTCCGGATGAGCGGACTACTGAAGAGGTAAAGGCAGACCTGAAACAAAAGATGGGATCACGCTGGCGCCGCAAACATGACCCTGAAAATATCGGGCGGGCCAATCCCTGGATGAAATTATTTATCTACGCCCTGATCATATTCTTTGCGATCTATTTTATCTTTTTCACAGGCGTCATCAGCAATCTTGTTAGATTTTTTACAGAATAATGCCTGATATCATAAAACTTCTTTCGGATGCAGTGGCTAATCAGATCGCTGCGGGTGAGGTTATCCAACGTCCGGCCTCAGCAGTGAAAGAGCTGCTTGAGAATGCCATTGATGCAGGTGCAAATGATATACAACTGATCGTAAAAGAAGCAGGACGTACACTCATCCAGGTCATCGATAATGGCTGCGGCATGACAGTAACCGATGCCCGTATGAGTTTTGAGCGCCATGCTACTTCGAAGATCAGCGAAGCCAAAGACCTCTTTGCCATTCGTACCCTGGGATTCAGGGGTGAGGCCATGGCATCCATAGCAGCCATCTCCCAGCTTGAGATGAAGACAAAACGCGTGGAGGATGAGTTAGGAACATGCATCCGCATCGAAGGTTCTAAGCTGATCGATCAGGCTCCCTGTACCAGCGCTAGCGGAACCAGCATAGCTGTAAAAAACCTCTTTTTCAATGTTCCTGCAAGACGCAACTTCTTGAAATCCAATACAGCTGAGCTCAGGCATATCACTGAAGAGTTCCTGCGCGTGGCATTGGTGAACACTGATGTGAACATGAGCCTGCAAGCCAATAATAAATTGGTTTACCAGCTCAAAAAGTCTAAACTGAAAGAGCGTCTGGTAGGCATCTACGGCAAGCAATATAAAGAGAGACTGGTGCCTCTGGAGCTTGAATCCAGCATTGCAAACATCCAAGGATACATTGGCAAGCCTGAATTTGCCAGAAAAACACGCGGTGAACAATATTTCTTCGTAAACGGGCGATTTATCAGGCACCCTTACCTTCATCATTCAGTAGAGCAAGCATTTCAGGAGCTGCTTCCTACGGACGCGCATCCCTCCTACTTTATTTACATTGAAACAGAGCCTGACAAGATCGATATCAATATACATCCTACCAAGACCGAAGTGAATTTTCAGGATCAGCAGCATATTTATGCCATTCTGAAATCTGCCGTCAGACAGTCGCTGGGTAAGTTCAATATTGCGCCGGCCATCGATTTCGATGTTGAACAAAGCATCAGCTTTCTTCCTCCGGGAGCCGATGCACCGGTTAAAAACCCTTTCGACCCTAAGTCTTCTGATTTCAACCCTTTCGAAAGTTCTCCATCACCCAACAGTACTGAAAGCGGCCGCGAAAGAACGAATCGTGAACATTGGGAAAAGCTCTTTGAAGAGAACAGGGACTCCTCACCCGATGGGGAGCAAGGAGTCATCTTCACCGAAGGCAGCAACGAACAAAAGGGTCCATGGATCTTTCAGTTTATGGGTAAATATATCCTTACATCGGGAAGGTCGGGGCTTATGATCATTCACCAAAAGCGGGCCCATGAAAGAATTCTATACGATCGTTTCATGCATCAGCTTGAATCGGGGTCTGCACCCAGCCAGCAAGTGCTCTTCCCACAACAGATCAGCTTTCCTTTGAGCGATGCAGAGATCATAAGGGAACTTAAACCCTTGCTGGAAAACATTGGATTTAACTTCGAAGACCTGGGCAAGAACGCTTTTGTGGTTACAGGGGTTCCTGGCGACACCATGAACAAAGACATCAGGGATTTGTTAGAGAAAATACTGGATAATTATAAAAAGAACCTGCTCGATCTGGATCAGGACCAGCGTGTGAACCTGGCACTGGCTATGGCCGCTAACCTGGCTATGAAGTCATCACAGGTGCTGGGCCGGGAGGAAATGGAAACGATGGTAAGCCAGCTATTTAGCAGCAGTATGCCAGATACTTCCCCCGGCGGGAAAATGATCGTCAGAATACTGGGGCCGGATGAAATTGAAAAGCTATTTTAATTTAAGCATATGAATGCAACTCAAGGATTTGGAAGTGGTAGAAGGGGCCTGATGGGAATGCCTCCGTTAGTACTGAACCTCATCATCGTCAATGCCCTTTTTCTCCTGATCACCAACCTGTTCAAGGAGCAGTTCAACCTGTACAGTCTGCTGGGCTTGCATTATTTTACTTCACCAAATTTTGAATCCTGGCAATTTGTGTCATACATGTTCATGCATGGTGACCTTTACCACCTGGTATTCAATATGTTCGCCCTGTGGATGTTTGGAAGTATTCTTGAACAGGTATGGGGCCCAAAGCGCTTTTTAACCTTTTATATGGTCACAGGAATAGGTGCCGGACTGGTGCAATTGCTGGTGGCTTATATCAGGTTACAATCCATTGAAGGATTACTCACACCTGAACAAATAGACTACGTTTATACTCAAGGACCGGAATTGTGGAGGGAAGGGAAAACCTTTAGCGAGCAGTCGATGGCTGCCCTGAACAGAATCATCAATACTCCGACAGTAGGTGCATCCGGAGCTGTATTTGGTATCCTCCTTGCATTTGGAATGATGTTTCCGAATACTATGCTATATGTATTCTTTGCCATCCCTATCAGGGCCAAGTACTTCGTCATCATATACGGGGCTCTGGAGCTCTATTTTGGTGTTACCGGAACACAGGAGGGCATCGCACACTTTGCTCACCTTGGAGGTATGGTCTTTGGCTTCTTCCTGATAAAATACTGGAAGAAAAAAGGCGTTTATTAAATTGGGTGTTGGGCATTTGGCTTTAGGCATTAGGCGTTGGGTAGTGACCAGTAACAAGTAGCGAGTAAAGAGTAAAAAAAATGAATCAATTTTATCAGCAGCAAGGGCGGCCGAATCCACTGGAAGACCTGAAGAAGTTTTTCAGGGGCAGTAGCATATTGCCACGATTGATCATTATCAACATCGGCATATGGGTGCTTGTGCAGATAGCTTTCGCGATCGGCTGGGCCTTTAATTATTCAGTGCCTCTTATTGAGCACACCATCCTGGAATACTTTGCTCTACCAGCCAGCTTAGATCTGCTTATATACCGCCCATGGACGCTGCTAAGCTATATGTTCCTTCATACAAGCTTCTTGCATATACTTTTTAATATGCTGTGGCTGTATTGGTTTGGAAAGATCTTTACACAATATCTCAGCCAGAGGCAATTGCTCACCACCTACCTTCTCGGAGGCCTGGTCGGAGGAATACTTTTCGTTTTTACCTATAATATTTTCCCGGTTTTCTCTGATATCATACCACAGGCACGTGCCCTGGGCGCCAGTGCATCAGTCATGGCCATCGTGGCAGCCATTTCCCTGTACATGCCAAACTACACCATCAGCCTGATACTTTTTGGAAGGGTAAAGATCTTTTACCTGGCACTAGCTTTGTTCATCCTCGACTTTTTTATGATACGACACGGAAATGCAGGCGGACATATTGCTCATATAGGCGGAGCTGTTTATGGTTTCCTTTACATCCATTACCTGCGTCGGGGAAGGGATTTCAGCAAGATCTTTCCAAAAATCAAACGCAAAGAGAAACGGAGACCTACTATTAAAAGAAAACCTAAGAAAACAAATGCAAAGCGCCCTTCCAGCGATGAAGATTTTAACAAGGATCGTGCTGTCAAGCAGAAGAAGATAGATGATATCCTTGACAAGATCTCACGTTCGGGCTACGACAGCCTGACAAAAGATGAAAAGGAACTTCTCTTCAACCAGAGCAACAAAAAATAAGGCCATGATAAAAAAACTACTCCTACTCATCCTTCTTAGCAGCTTTGCCTTGTTAACATATTCCCAGGATAACGAGCTCCATGCTTTTGATCTGAACCATAGTGGTGTTTACCCGCTGAAAGACTACAGTGACAGCCCCATGTTTGTGGATTACAATATTTCGGCTGAAAGCGCTCCACAAAATGAGCCTACTGTGAGAATCAGCCGTACCGATCCCAATATTGTGGTGGCAGCATGGCGTGATTTCCGCCTGGGATGGCAGGAACCCAATGTTGTACGGCGGATAGGTTATGCTTATTCTGTTGATGGGGGTATCACATGGTCGGAAAGCCAGCTCCTCCCCGATCCTTTGCCCAACCACATTTCGCAAAGTGACCCGGTATTGACCAGTGATGCATCGGGACACTTTTACCTGAGCAGCACCTCCAGGCAACCGGTAATGAACTACAACAGGGATATGCTCCTCTACAAATCTACCGATAACGGGCAAACCTTCAGCCTGCATGCAACGGCAGTCCCGGGAAGTGGCCTTCAGGGCGAAGACAAGGAATGGATCTTCTGCGATCCGGTTCCCACCAACGCCACATATGACAATATCATGATTGCATGGAAAAGCTTTGGCGCTTCATACGGTATCAAATTCAGGAAATCCGATGTAGGAGGCACCAACTGGGGCCCAACAATTGATGTAGGCGACAATCAATCAGGGCAAGGTGCTAACCTGGCTACAGGTACAGACGGAAGCATCCACATAGTATGGTGGGATGGCGGACTGAGGTATGACCGTAGCCTGGACGGTGGCGAAAACTTTGGACTGGATAGGTTTATCAGCGCCACCGGATCCCAGAACAATACTTCATTCCCATACATCTGTGTAGATTATTCGTCAAAACCCTCGAGGGGGAATGTTTATGTTGCTTTTATCGACAGAAGGCTGGGAACAGATGATGTATGGTTTCAGCGATCGACAGATGGTGGTGAAAACTGGATGACAGACCCGGTACGGGTAAATGATGTTGCACAGAACAACCAGTATTGGCCTTCCATTCAATGTGATGAGAACGGACGTATCGTAGTTGTGTATTTCGATGAGCGGGAGGGGCCCAGCCAGATGAATGCCTACATGGCATACTCTGACGATGAAGGAGATACATGGACAAATGCACGACTCAGCAATCTTACTTTTCACGGAATACAGCCGAACAGCAATGTGCGCTATGGTGATTATATAGGCATCGATGCCTATGGCGGAAAGATCGTGCCTGTCTGGACCGATGACAGGGCCGGGAGTTATAACCAGGAGATCTACACTGCAGTGATAGACATCCCTATCGGCCTGGACGAGCTCAGCAGCCTTACTGATGAATTAACACTCTATCAAAACTTTCCAAATCCTTTCACTTCAGAAACCAACATACGTTTTGAATTGAATAAAGAGGATCAGGTTCGGATAGAAGTATTCAATATTGCCGGCCAATTGCTGGATGTACTGCTAGATGAAACGCTGGCCACAGGCAAGCACCAGGTCAAATGGCAAGCTACCGAATATGATGCAGGCATATATATCCTTAAACTTTCATCAGAAAGATCTGTCTCTTATCTTAGGATGACACATCACCAATAAGATCTTATGAGCAATATGCCGGGAAAAAAAAGAATAGGATTGATCAGCCGCATTATATGGCTGCTTAATGTTATTCTGGCTGTTGCCTTGCTCGCAGCCTATCTCTCCTCCTATGTAGATCCGGGTACTAGTACCATTTTTGCCTTTTTAGGACTGGGTTATCTATTCCTGATGGTGACCAATCTTCTGTTCATGCTGTACTGGCTGATCAGAGGCAGAAAAAAACTCTTGCTTTCCCTGCTGGTGCTCTTGATAGGCTATCAGCCATTTGTTCATCACCTGCAGATCCTTCCCGGCCGTGAAGTTCCATCTGAGGGGACCACAAAACTCCTGAGTTTCAATGTTCAGAATATGGCCCACAGCAACCTTGGTGTGGAGGAGACAGAGATCAGAAGTGACATCTACAACTTTATTGGATCCCAGCAGGCCGATATCAGCTGTATCCAGGAATTCGCTGACAGGAGCAATGATTTCAAGGGTGTTTTTAAAGAAATGAGGACACTGACGCATTATGATTATTGTTATTACAATAATTACCGGCCGCAAAATAAAAATCGTATTTATGCACTTGTAATCCTAAGTCAATTTCCTGCCATAAACACAAACACGCTGGCACTGCCCGGTGAACAGCATCAATTTGGGCTGTATGCTGATATGGTCCTCCAGGGGGATACTGTGAGAGTATATAATCTTCATCTGGCGTCCATCCGGCTTCGCCATGAGGACTATCAGTTTGTGGAAGATATCAGCAAAGGACAAACAGAAAAAGGGGAATTCAGACGTGGATCCAGCAACATTCTCAGAAAATTGCATTCAGCATATAAGATCAGGTCACGTCAAACAGCTGTTGTTGAGCGAAGCCTTTCCGATTGTCCATATCCTGTGATCATTTGTGGTGATTTTAACGACACACCGCTTTCCTATTGCTACCACAGGATCTCCGACGGCCTGAACGATGCCTTTGTAAAAGCAGGTCACGGGCTGGGGAATACCTTCTCAGGCAAACTACCACCCATAAGAATTGATTTTATCCTGTATTCCGGTGATTTCAATGCTTATGAATTTAAGGTCCACCGCATAGATCTTTCAGATCATTATCCGGTAAGTGTTTTTCTAAGCAATAATTAGAATCTGTATGAAATTAAAGTTAACATCTGATTTTAAGCCTACAGGGGACCAGCCGGAAGCCATCAAGCAACTTGTGAGCGGTATTGAGCGTGGCGATCCTTCACAGGTGTTGCTTGGCGTTACGGGCTCAGGAAAGACATTTACCATCGCGAATGTATTGCAAGAGCTCAACCGCCCTGCATTGGTGCTCAGCCACAATAAGACCCTGGCAGCACAACTGTATGGTGAGTTCAAACAGTTCTTCCCGGAAAATGCAGTTGAATATTTTGTATCCTATTATGATTACTACCAGCCTGAGGCTTATCTGCCGGTGACCAATACATATATCGAGAAAGACCTTTCTATCAATGAAGAGATCGATAAACTTCGCCTGAGTGCATCCTCCAGCCTTCTTTCAGGCAGGAAAGATGTTATCGTGGTATCTTCCGTGTCATGCATCTATGGCATAGGAAACCCGGATGATTTTACCCACAATGTGACCAGGGTTGAAGTTGGACAAAAGGTGAGTCGAAATAAATTTCTTTTTCAGCTGGTAAACAGCCTGTATTCGAGGACTGAAAATGACTTCAGCCGAGGCAGGTTCAGAGTACGCGGCGATACTGTCGATATTTACCCGGCCTATGCCGATTTTGCCTTCAGAATCATCTTCTTCGGTGAAGAGGTTGAAAGTATTGAAACATTTGACCCTGCGAACAACAAAGGCATCAACCGTATCGACAGTGCGAATATATACCCGGCAAACGTCTTCGTCACTTCACAGGATAAGATGAAAGGCGCCCTTATGGAGATCCAGGATGATATGGTACGGCAGGTTGCCTATTTCAAGGAAACAGGCAAACATCTGGAGGCCAAAAGGCTGGAAGACAGGGTATCATACGACCTGGAGATGATGCGGGAGCTGGGCTATTGCTCCGGGATAGAGAATTATTCTCGCTATTTCGACGGCCGCGTTCCGGGCTCAAGGCCCTTCTGCCTGATCGATTATTTTCCGGATGACTTTCTTCTGATCATTGATGAAAGCCACGTGACCATCCCACAGGTCCGTGCCATGTACGGCGGCGACCGCTCCAGGAAGCAAAACCTGGTAGAATATGGTTTCCGCCTGCCCTCAGCCCTGGATAACAGGCCCCTGAAATTCGTTGAATTCGAGGGCGTTACCGGACAGACAATCTATGTGAGCGCCACGCCGGCTGATTATGAGCTCCAGCAATCGGAGGGGGTAGTTGTAGAGCAACTGATACGACCAACCGGCCTGCTAGACCCTGAAATAGAGGTCAGGCCCAGCAGCAACCAGATCGATGACCTGCTTGAAGAGATTGACCAGGTAATAAAAAAAGGTGACCGCATACTGGTTACCACCCTCACCAAGCGCATGGCAGAGGAGCTAACGAAGTATATGCTCAACCTGAATATCAAATGCCGCTATATTCACTCCGAGGTAGACACGCTGGACAGGGTGGAGATCATGCGCGGACTCCGGCTGGGAGAATTTGATGTGCTCATTGGAGTAAACCTGCTGAGGGAAGGTCTCGACCTGCCTGAAGTAGCTCTCGTGGCGATACTTGACGCTGACAAAGAAGGATTTCTGCGCTCAGCAAGGTCACTGACACAAACAGCTGGCCGTGCAGCCAGGAACCTGGAAAGTAAGGTGATCATGTATGCGGATAAGATAACTGACTCCATGCAAAAAACCATGGATGAAACAGCAAGGCGTAGGGAGATACAGCTAAAATACAATGAAGAAAACAACATTGTCCCCACCTCTATCAGAAGCTCCGTTGAGTCCATCATGAGCCAGACTGCAATTGCTAATACCCTTGGAAAAGATAAGCAGGCATATGTAGAAAAAGGCAGCGGAGACCTGGCTGCTGATCCCATTATTCAATACATGGATCAACATCAGCTGGAAAAGGCCATATACAAGACCCGCAAAGAGATAGAAAGCGTTGTGAAAGAGCTGAATTTTGTTGAAGCAGCCAGGCTCAGAGATGAGATGATGGATATGGAAAAGATTCTGGAACAATTAAAAGAAGGAAAAGAATAAGCATGGATAAGGTATCGATAGAAAAAAATATGTGGGAAGCCACCCGTGCATCCGTTGAAGCCGGAAAGGCTATTTTAAAAGTCTATGAAACAGACTTTGAAGTGGAAAACAAATCGGATAACAGCCCTTTGACCAGGGCCGACACGGAAGCCCATGACAAGATCTGCGCCATGCTCGAAGCAAGCGGCCTCCCAATACTAAGTGAAGAAGGCAAGTCCATTCCTTATGCAGAGCGTAAAGGCTGGGATCACTTCTGGATGGTTGACCCCCTCGATGGAACCAAGGAGTTTGTAAACAGGAATGGGGAGTTCACAGTTAATATAGCCTTGATAGAAAAAGGCTACCCCATGGCAGGTGTGATCTACATCCCCGTAACTGATGAATTGTTCCTGGGATTGCCAGAGGTAGGCGCATTGAAATTCAGCAAGGTAAGCAGCCTCCTCCAGGAAATGAAGACACCAGCTTTATTCATGGCACAGGGATCAAAGCTCCCACTTGAACAAAAAGAAAGACCTTATACTGTAGTATGTAGCAGATCACACATGTCTTCCGAGACAGAAGCCTTCATCGAGGAGTTACGCGCCAGGCATGGTCACCTGGAATATGCTTCCAGGGGGAGCTCACTCAAGCTTTGCATGGTGGCTGAAGGGAAAGCCGACATCTATCCACGCTTCGCTCCTACCATGGAATGGGATACCGCAGCCGGACAGGCCATTGCAGAATGCTCCGGAGCATCTGTGATCCATTCCCTGAC